>JBMONJ010000094.1:0-10426 GCA_049324655.1 Candidatus Omnitrophota bacterium
CGGGAATTCCGCGGCTTTGGCTGGGTAAAGATAAACGATGCTGAAGGAAGTTTTACCGAGAGCGATTATTTGCAGGATGATCTTTTTAAAGGGAGAATAAGCGAGCAACGGGCGTATGATAATCAGGGCCATTTGTACACCAAGGTAGTTAATCAATGGGCCAGCCAGAATCTTTATTCGGGAGTGGATTTTGTTTATTTGGCTAAGACGGATAATTTTGTTTATGACGGTAATGAAACTGGAAAGCGCACGCAGACGCAGTATTTTTATGAGGAGGTAGAGCAAAGGGGCAACCTCACCACAACTTTGGAAATGGGTGAGGTTGCCCTGGACTCCGGCGCGGACATCGGCAGCGACAAGCGCGCCGGAAAAATCGAATACCTCAACAATGAATCGCTCTGGCTTTTAGGCATCCCTAAACGCACTATAGTTCAGGACAATAATGGCAACACGGTCAAGAAAAGCGAATTTTATTACGACAGCCACACCGGTATTGACGAGTTGCCGGTTAAAGGCAATTTAACCAAACAGGTTGACTGGTTAAACGGCGGCAGTAGCCCGCAAACCACTTTTGACTACGATGAATACGGCAATCTCTTGAGCACCACTGACGCGCTGGGCCGCGTCACTTCACAAACTTATGATACCACTTACAAGCTTTTTCCCGTAACCACTACCAATGCCTTGGGCCATCAAGTGGTTACTCAATATTATGGCGTGGACGGCGTGCCTTTGGATGACGGCAGCGGTTATCGCGGTTTGTGGGGACAGGTAAAATCCGTCAAGGACCCCAATAACCAGCTTACCTATAATACTTACGATAATTACGGACGGCCCAAGGCCGTGATTTCCCCGTTAGATTCCTTGGCTTATCCCACGATTTCCTACGATTATTTTTTGAGCATCCGACCGGTAAAGGTTATCAGCCATCAGCGAGAGAACTCCGGGCAAAGTGCAACCCTTGACACTTATCAATTTTTTGACGGCTTAGGCCGGGCAATTGAAAGTAAGACTCCGGCTGAAGACCCGAATCAACAGGTGGTCACCGGAGTTACCGAGTATAACAGCCGGGGACTGCCCATTAAAAAATATCTGCCTTATTTTGCCCAGTCCAGCGCGGATTTTACTTCACCGGTTTTTTCCGGGCCGTTTGTATCAGTAGAATATGACTGTCTGGGCAGGGTAATCAAAACCATCAACCCGGACAGTACTTATTCTAATGTTGAATACGCAGACTGGACGGTGGCGAATGTCGACGAGAATGGGCATAAGTTAGTTTCTATTTTTGACGCCTATGGCCGGTTGATAAAGAAAGAGGAATATACCGGCGCAGACGGCAGAAGCCCGCATTATCCTTCTACTGCCTACTCCTTATACGCTACTACCCTGTATACTTATGATACTCTGGGCAATCTGATTAAAACGCAGGATGCGGACGGAAATATCAATACCATTAACTATGACACCCTGGGCAGAAAAGTTTCAATGACCGACCAGGATATGGGTTATTGGCAGTATTTTTACGACGCAGTGGGAAATTTAACCAAACAAACTGACGCCAAAAACCAGACCATCCAGTTTACCTATGATAATTTGAACCGGCTAAAGCAGAAGAGCTATCCCGGAACCTCAATTGCCAGCGTGAATTATACTTACGACGACGGGGCAGTGAGTTATTCCAAAGGCCGGCTGACTAAATCAGTTTATAAGAGTAACTGCGATACCAGTTTTTACTATGATGTTCTGGGACGGGAAAATAAATCCATTAAAAAGATCGACGGCACCAGTTACACAGTGCAGCGCAGTTATGACGCGGCTAACCGGTTAAAGGAGTTGACTTATCCGGATAATGTCAAGCTGACCTATACCTATAATTACGGCGGGCAAATTGAAAAGATTGCCAATGGCGCGACCAATTATGTCTCGAATGTAGATTACACAGCTACGGGACAAATTGCCAAGATAGTTTACGGCAACGGCGACACCACGGCTTACACTTATGACCCGAATACTTTGCGGCTTACCCGTTTGGTGACTAAGGATAAAAACAACAATACCACGCAGGATTTAAACTACAGCTTTGACAGTAAGGGTAATGTCCTGTCCATTACCGATAATCGCAATTCGGCATCGCAATCTTTTACTTATGATGCCTTGGATAGATTGATTGGGGCCAGCGGCACCTACTATGGCAGTAAGACTTATGCCTTTGACAAAATCGGCAACATCACTTTGAAAGACGGAGTTACCTATACTTACGGCGCCGGTGCCGCTGGCCCCCACGCCGTAACCTCCGGCTCAGACGGCACCACCTTTAGTTATGATGCCAACGGCAATATGACCACTTACAAGAAGAATGGCACGACCACCACTTATACCTTTGACCGCGAGAACCGTCTGACTAAAGCAGTAAAAGCCGGCAAGACGCAAGGGACCTTTGACTACGACGGCGACTCAGGAAGAACCAAGAAGGTGGGTTACATTTACACTACTTCAGCAGTCGGGACTTCTGGTGAGATGCAATTGGGCTTGCTTGGTATAGACGCTAATGACCGCGAATTTGAAACTAATGACCGCGAATTGATTAGCGGCGATTCGCATAAAATCAGTGGTAATTCGCGTACTAATCCAAGAACTCATCTTAGGTATGTCTTCGACTTTCTCACCTCTTTTCTCGATCCCAAGGCTGAAGCTGCAGTAGTTCCTCAAGCCACTACTACCTCAACTACTTTTCATTACATCGGCAGCCTCTATGAAAAGGCCGGCACAGTCAAAACCAAACATATCTTCTTGGGCAACTTAAGAGTCTGCTCCATTCCCAGCTCCGGCTCGCTCTATTATTATCACGGCGACCACTTGGGAAGCTCAAATACTATCACTGACACTAACGGCGCGATTTTGCAAAGGCTTGAATACGACCCTTTTGGCAAAATCGCGCTCAACAGTGGTACCAACAAAACCGACTACAAGTTCACCGGAAAAGAGCTTGATGAAGAGACGGATTTGTATTACTATGGGGCGAGATACTACTTTCCGCTCATTGGCAGATTCCTTACGCCGGACAGCAGAGTTCAGTCACCTGAAAACCCTCAAACTTTCAATAGATATTCCTATTGCAATAACAACCCAGTTACATACATTGATCCCAGCGGGAATTTTTGGTTTATTCCTGCAATTATTGCGGCGGTAAAGGCGGTGGCAGCATTTGCCGTGGCGCATCCGGTGATTTTTGGCGCAATACTGGGCGGGTTGCAGGGTGGGATTACCGCCGCGGTTCAGGGCCAGAATGTTTTCCAAGGAATCGGGATTGGAGTGGTGTCCGGCGGGATGGCGGGTTTTGGCGGGATAAATATGGTGATTGGCGCAAGCCTAGCTACCGGCTTCTTAAGTACCGAACCAGGACAACAAGTAGTCAACTGGGTAGCTAAGGAAATCTTCGACGACGCTTTTGGAATGAGTCCTCGGGCCGCATATTTTACCGCTTATCTGGTTACTGACGCTGTACTGACTGCAGGTATCAGCTATGGCTTGGATAAGTTGACTAATCCGAGGAATGCAAAAGTGGTTAAACCTAATAAGTTGACTGAGTCGCAGAAGACAGAATATGATGCGATATTGAATGATCCGAAGGCGATGAAATCTACTAATGTAACTGGACGTGAGATGCTAGGAGATGCCGCCAATAGGATACCTGGCATGTCTCCGAAAACCTATCGCGCTCTCGTAGTAGACGGCCATGTAAAAGCAATTATCGCCAATGATTGGATTAGGCTGTTTGGTATGCCGATACCTTTGCAGCATACTGCCGTAGCTGTACCCGGCGGAGGCAGCTTTAGCACAGGGTTGAATTATTTATGGAATAGCGGGGTATGCCATCAGGAAAGAATGTTGGCTTTGAGAAGTGCCGGGGTAACTGGTATTACACCTCTTGATCTAAATAAAAGCTTCGACACATGGCTTAGCTACGGTGTTTACGGAACCTACGGGGGGCAGGGTTATACTATCGACAATATTAGCAAGGCAGTATATAGCGCGCAGGAGCGAAATCAATGAAGAAGCTGGCTTTTGTATTTTTGCTGTTGTCGTTTCTCTGTGGCTGTATATATTATTATAAGCATGACAAAATCTTAATGGGAACCACAAGTTTAAAATGGGTCGAAAAAGGTATGAATAAAGAGCAAGTAATATCAATTGCCGGAGAACCTTCTAAGAAATATTTTAAATCGCATGGTAGGGAAGTGTGGCACTACGGAAGTGTAACTCTTACTTTTCAAGATAATAAACTTGAGAAAATTGAAGAGTTTGGCGCTGTTCTTATGGATTAAAACGAGAAGAGAAGGGGACAGTCCCCATGATCTTCCCCCGAAAAAGTGGACACAAAGAAAATACTGTAGTATTGGATACTGTGTAGATACTGTAGACGCTTTACCCAACACTCTGCCGTAGAATAAGTTATCGTCTATTTGTTCTTTGACAAATCTTCTGTAGGTACTGTAGACGCTTTACCCAACACTCTGCCGTAAAATAAGTTATCGTCTATTTGTTCTTTGACAAATCTTTGACCGCGAGAACCGTCTGACTAAAGCAGTAAAAGCCGGCAAGACGCAAGGGACCTTTGACTACGACGGCGACTCAGGAAGGACCAAGAAGGTGGGTTACATTTACACTACTTCAGCAGTCGGGACTTCTGGTGAGATGCAATTGGGCTTGCTTGGTATAGACGCTAATGACCGCGAATTTGAAACTAATGACCGCGAATTGATTAGCGGCGATTCGCATAAAATCAGTGGTAATTCGCGTACTAATCCAAGAACTCATCTTAGGTATGTCTTCGACTTTCTCACCTCTTTTCTCGATCCCAAGGCTGAAGCTGCAGTAGTTCCTCAAGCCACTACTACCTCAACTACTTTTCATTACATCGGCAGCCTCTATGAAAAGGCCGGCACAGTCAAAACCAAACATATCTTCTTGGGCAACTTAAGAGTCTGCTCCATTCCCAGCTCCGGCTCGCTCTATTATTATCACGGCGACCACTTGGGAAGCTCAAATACTATCACTGACACTAACGGCGCGATTTTGCAAAGGCTTGAATACGACCCTTTTGGCAAAATCGCGCTCAACAGTGGTACCAACAAAACCGACTACAAGTTCACCGGAAAAGAGCTTGATGAAGAGACGGATTTGTATTACTATGGGGCGAGATACTACTTTCCGCTCATTGGCAGATTCCTTACGCCGGACAGCAGAGTTCAGTCACCTGAAAACCCTCAAACTTTCAATAGATATTCCTATTGCAATAACAACCCAGTTACATACATTGATCCCAGCGGGAATTTTTGGTTTATTCCTGCAATTATTGCGGCGGTAAAGGCGGTGGCAGCATTTGCCGTGGCGCATCCGGTGATTTTTGGCGCAATACTGGGCGGGTTGCAGGGTGGGATTACCGCCGCGGTTCAGGGCCAGAATGTTTTCCAAGGAATCGGGATTGGAGTGGTGTCCGGCGGGATGGCGGGTTTTGGCGGGATAAATATGGTGATTGGCGCAAGCCTAGCTACCGGCTTCTTAAGTACCGAACCAGGACAACAAGTAGTCAACTGGGTAGCTAAGGAAATCTTCGACGACGCTTTTGGAATGAGTCCTCGGGCCGCATATTTTACCGCTTATCTGGTTACTGACGCTGTACTGACTGCAGGTATCAGCTATGGCTTGGATAAGTTGACTAATCCGAGGAATGCAAAAGTGGTTAAACCTAATAAGTTGACTGAGTCGCAGAAGACAGAATATGATGCGATATTGAATGATCCGAAGGCGATGAAATCTACTAATGTAACTGGACGTGAGATGCTAGGAGATGCCGCCAATAGGATACCTGGCATGTCTCCGAAAACCTATCGCGCTCTCGTAGTAGACGGCCATGTAAAAGCAATTATCGCCAATGATTGGATTAGGCTGTTTGGTATGCCGATACCTTTGCAGCATACTGCCGTAGCTGTACCCGGCGGAGGCAGCTTTAGCACAGGGTTGAATTATTTATGGAATAGCGGGGTATGCCATCAGGAAAGAATGTTGGCTTTGAGAAGTGCCGGGGTAACTGGTATTACACCTCTTGATCTAAATAAAAGCTTCGACACATGGCTTAGCTACGGTGTTTACGGAACCTACGGGGGGCAGGGTTATACTATCGACAATATTAGCAAGGCAGTATATAGCGCGCAGGAGCGAAATCAATGAAGAAGCTGGCTTTTGTATTTTTGCTGTTGTCGTTTCTCTGTGGCTGTATATATTATTATAAGCATGACAAAATCTTAATGGGAACCACAAGTTTAAAATGGGTCGAAAAAGGTATGAATAAAGAGCAAGTAATATCAATTGCCGGAGAACCTTCTAAGAAATATTTTAAATCGCATGGTAGGGAAGTGTGGCACTACGGAAGTGTAACTCTTACTTTTCAAGATAATAAACTTGAGAAAATTGAAGAGTTTGGCGCTGTTCTTATGGATTAAAACGAGAAGAGAAGGGGACAGTCCCCATGATCTTCCCCCGAAAAAGTGGACACAAAGAAAATACTGTAGTATTGGATACTGTGTAGATACTGTAGACGCTTTACCCAACACTCTGCCGTAGAATAAGTTATCGTCTATTTGTTCTTTGACAAATCTTCTGTAGGTACTGTAGACGCTTTACCCAACACTCTGCCGTAAAATAAGTTATCGTCTATTTGTTCTTTGACAAATCTTTGACCGCGAGAACCGTCTGACTAAAGCAGTAAAAGCCGGCAAGACGCAAGGGACCTTTGACTACGACGGCGATTCGGGACTGGGAATTCCGGGGACACATAACTTAATTCCAAATTAAGTGTTGTGTCCCCCGAATTAATGCCCCCCCGAATTAATGCCCTTGCGGGGGCATTTGCTTTTGTAGTCTCTGGTGAGGAGATATTGTAGACGCTTTATGTAACTCCTTGATTATCCAGTAGTTAACTCTTATTTAATATAGTATGGTAATTGGACTTAACCCAATGAGAATAATAAGGTTAGATAAAGCGTCTATGGAGTGCTATATTAGTGATTGGAGCTGGAGTTGCCGGCGCTACTGACAACTGGGACTCTTTTGCCGGAGGTTTTACCGGCGGTCTCGCCGGCGCGGCGGTGGGAAATGCAGTTGTCAATACAGAACAGTTCAAGAATTGGAGGGCTGGAGAAGGATTTAAAGCCAACCGAGACGTGAAAGCAGCAAAATGGGAACAATATGCAAAGCAGCAACGTGCTTTTAGGGGGGAATTCCGGGGACACATAACTTAATTCCAAATTAAGTGTTGTGTCCCCCGAATTAATATCTTGTTTTTGTGTTTAGCATTTGCTGGGTGTGCCTATATTGATCAGAATTTACGCGTTGAGCCTCAATTTACCGTAGCGAATGAGAATATAGGGCACGGGAAAAAGATTGCCTTGAAAACTGTAGATGACCGTGATGCGCAGCTTATTGGTAAGCGTGGAGTACAATTTTTTCCGGGTGGAAAGATAAGTAATAATCAGGATTTAGCTGAGGTTTTAAAGGAACGATGTACTGTAGACGCTTTACCCAACACTCTGCCGTAAAATAAGTTATCGTCTATTTGTTCTCTGATAGGAGTACTGCATGTCCTCCAAGAGGTGACTGTCTCCTGTTTCGACAATTTGGGGCTCGGGTTACGAGCCGAAAAACCGCACCACCGAAGTGGGCTTAAGACTTGGGGCGAGATTTTAAGGAGATATAATGGCAAGAAAAATGGTTTTGGCGCTGATGGTTTTGCTCGTCAGCTTTTTTCTGCCTGCCGCCGCACGGGCGGTTAATTTGCCGTTTATAAATGAATTTCACTACGATAATGCAGGAACTGATGTTGGAGAGGCAATTGAAATTGCCGGGCCAGCCGGGTTTGACCTTGTCGGTTGGAGCGTGGTGTTGTATAACGGAGCTGACGGAAAAAAATATAATACCCTTGCTTTAAACGGCGCAATCCCGAATTTACAAAATGGTTTTGGCGCGCTGGCTTTTGCCGTGGCCGGAATACAAAATGGCGCGCCGGACGGAATGGCGTTGGTTGATTCCTCGTTGCTGGTCTCGCAGTTTTTAAGTTATGAAGGAGCTTTTGCCGCGATTGTCGGCCCGGCCGCAGGAATGGCTTCAACAAATATTGGAGTGCTTGAGACAGCTGAGGCGCCGGCCGGAGCTTCATTACAGTTGGCCGGCGCCGGCCGTCAATATTCAGATTTTATTTGGACCAGCGCCCTCACCAACACCTTCGGCGCCGTCAACGCAAATCAAACCTTTACCGGCGCCGCGGTCCCCGAGCCAATGACCTTTTTGCTTTTAGGATTGGGCGGTTGCGCTCTATCGCTTACCTGCAAGCAGCGGATTTAGATTATGTCCAAAGATAGCCCGCGGATTTTAGTTGTTGAAGACGAGCCGGATGTTTGTAATTCTCTTCAGTCGTATTTCGGCAGAAGAGGGTTTTTAGTTTCTACTACGCCCAGCGGCTTGGAGGCGCTCTCGATTATAGAAACCTCCAAGCCCGACATTGTGCTTCTGGATCTTAAGCTTGCCGCAGGAAGCGGTCTTAATGGCAAAGAGGTGCTGAAAAGGCTAAGAGAACGCGACAAAGAAACCAAGGTGATTGTCATCACCGGCCATTTCTTGAAAGAGGAAGAAATAGAAGAGATTCTCTCTCTGGGCGTAAGCGAGTATCTCAATAAGCCTATCCTGTTGGAAAAGCTGCAAACTATGTTAGAAATTATTTTGGGCAGAAAAATTTCTTCTGAACCCGCGGTGCCGACAGCCGAACCGCAAGCCTCGCCGGACGTCTCTTTAAGCTCTATCGTCCACGAGCTCTCCAATCAGCTTGGCGTAATCCGCAACAAATGCGAGAATTTTACCCTTGATATAGAAGACGGCATTTCCAAAAACAAATCCGACCGCGAGCTCTTAAAGGCCGCCGTTGACATAATGAACATTATCATCGCCACGGTTGACCGCGCGGCTCAGGTGGTAGAGCGCATTCCCCGCTTAGTTAAGAAAAAATAAGCCAAATTCATAACCGAGAAACCTTCGCTTAAAAGGCGGAGGTTTTTCTATCTTTGGAGTTTCTTTATGTGGATTTACCTTGACACAGAGATGTTAATTCAATATAATGGACATCAGTTCAAAATATTGGATTAAGAGGTGAAATTATGTACGATGCAAAGTATATTTTAGTGGCTACAAATTCGCAGAAGATTTTAGAGTTTTTCTTAGACCACCCGGGAAAAGAGATTACCGAGAAAGAGGCGCAAAATTCGGTTAAGGTAAGTAAATCCGGAGCCAACTATGCCTTACGGGAATTGGCAGAGGCGAATTTCCTCTTCAGGGACAAAAGAGGCAAGATGTCCTTTTATTCTCTGAATTATAAAAACCCCGTCGTAAAACAACTAAAGGCGCTGAAAATTATTATCTATATACAGCCGGTTATTAAAAAGTTGTCCGCAATTTCCTCGCGGATAATTCTTTTCGGCAGCTGTGCAAGGGGCGAGGATATTTCAAGCAGCGATATTGACCTTTTCGTTATCAGTAATAGTAAAAAGCCGGAGCTCGAGCGGGTAATTGAAAAAATAAAACTGAAGCGGAAAATACAACTAATCGCAGAAACGGAACTGGCTCATACCGAACTTAAAGTTAAGTCGCCTGATTTCTATGAGCAGGTCCAGAGGGGTATTGTATTATGGACAAAAGAGCCGTGAACCCTGAACTTGAAGATTGTCTTAGACGAAATAAGATAAGAGAGTTTTCTCAAGGAAGAAACTTAGTGGAAAAAGAACTGCTTGCCGCCAAGGCCGACCTTTCCGAGGCAAAAGATACCTTTCAAAGAAGGAAATTTAAGTGGACAATTATTCGGGCATATTATTCTATGTTCCATTCTGCAGAGGCTCTTTTATACCGTCAGAACTACCGGGAAAGGAGTCATCATTGTCTAACGTTGCCTTAAAATCGTTTTATGTGGAAAGGGGAGAGCTCGCGATGCGTTTCCTGGAGGGTCTTCAGAGGGCAAAGACCTTAAGAGAGAACGCCGATTATTACGACCAGTGGTCTGAGCTTGGCGCAAAAGAAATAGTTAATCTATCGGAAGAATTTTTAAATAAAGCCGAGACTATATCGAAGCCGCAACGCCCGAGGCGCCTTAGGATTTATAGACGCTTTATATAACTTTATGCTATACTTACAATTAAGTTCTATTTAATTTCGGCAAGGACAAAATCTATGCCTTCCTTCGCAAGAAAGCATCAATTATCGCAGTCCCTGCTTTATCATATCTTCAACCGCGGCAATGGCCGCAGCGAAATCTTTCATGCCCCCGACGACTATCGCCAATTTATAAAAATCCTCTGCGATTATCGCGAAAAAAATAATCTGCGCG
>JBMONJ010000095.1:0-6368 GCA_049324655.1 Candidatus Omnitrophota bacterium
AGATTTTCGGTAATGTCTTCGCCGGTTACCCCGTCGCCGCGGGTGGCGCCGAGCGTAAAGCGTCCGTTTTCGTAGATAAGCGAGGCGCTGACTCCGTCGATCTTTAACTCGGTCACGAATTCAACCTTTTCATCTTTTAAACCCTTCCTCACCCGCCCTTCCCAATCTTTCAACTCTTCAAAAGAATAGGTATTGTCCAAGGACAGCATCTTGACGCGGTGAGTAACCGTCTTAAATTTTTCCTGAACCGCGCCTCCCGCCCTTTGCGCGGGAGAATCTGCGCTCTTTAGACGAGGGAATTTCTCCTCCAACTCTTTAAGCCGGCGCATCAGGTCGTCGTATTCTTTGTCAGAAATCTCCGGTTGGCTTAAAACATAATACCGGTAATCGTGATGACGGATTTCCTCGCGCAGTTCCTCAATCTTCTTTTTTGCCAATGCCTCGTCCATCCTACCTGCCTACCGATAAGCGCTCGGCCAAGAAACCGGGAAGGCCGGCGGCAATGATTTTCTGTTGGGTCCCGGGTATGTCGTAAGCCACCCGCTTTATCTCGACGGTATTGGTTGCGCTGTCAAAAATACAAAAACTGGCCAGCGGATTTCCATCCCGCGGCTGACCCACGCTGCCTGCATTAACAATATATTTTTGGGAAGGCGAAATTGAAAAAGCTGCATTATGGGAATACTCGAGGTGGTCTGGTGTCTGGGTAAAAACTCCGGGGATATGGGTGTGACCCACAAAACAGAGATTTTTATCCATCAACGCAAAGGTCGCTTCTGCCTCGCTTTGGCTGTTCAGGTAGTAGAATTCCTGCGGTTCATCAAGAGTGGAATGCACTAAAACAAAAGAATCTTCTTTAACCACCAAGGGCAGGGAATTTAAAAATTGCTTATCCGGCTCGCTTAAATGCTCTATGGTCCAAATAAGGCCTGCGCCGGCCAAGGGAGTAAAACTATCCAAGCCCAAGCGGCCGGCGCAGGCCCAATCATGATTTCCCGCAATCAATACGGGATTGAGACTGCGCACCCTATCAATGCATTCCTGCGGCTGGCAAGCGTAACCGACAATATCTCCCAAACCAACATAACGATCAATTGCCTCTTGAGAAAACGCCTCCAAGACCGCGTTTAACGCCGCAAGGTTGCTGTGCACATCGGCAAAGATCCCATAGCGCATGATGAGTTAAAAGAATCTTTTAGCGCAGATGATCACAGATTAAAAGATACAAGATTAGCGCAGATGGTCTTCAAAAACTATCTGTGCTAATCTGTCGCTTCTCATCTGTGCCCATCTGTGTTATAACTTTTAATCAGAACTTGACACGAAAGTCACTGAACTCGCCGGAGGCCGCATCCCAAGCAATTTCCTTTTCCCGGATGTAAGAGGAAAAGGAATCTTCAATCTGCTCGATCATCGCTTTAAGCTCGGTCTCTTCTGCCTCGGCAATTATCTCTACGCTGCCGTCGCGGCTGTTCCTCACCCAGCCGCAAATCCCAAGGCCTTCGGCAATATGCTCCACGGTAAACCGGAATCCCACGCCCTGCACCCGGCCGCGGAATATGGCGTGAAGACGTTTCACTTTGCAGAATGCATATCTTGTTTTATTTTGATAACTTTTAGCGCCCGTCTAAGCTTTACTCCGAAATATCATAAAAGCACCACCTGCTCTTTCAGAATTCTTTCCTTAAGAAGAGGCTTGAGGGTATCATATTCTACCAAATCCGCTTTGCGACCCAACGCCTCTTCAATCTTTTGTTTTAACTCAACGAAATCTAACAGGCTGATATCCTTCTTAATCTCTACTAATATATCGATATCGCTGTCCTCTTCTATTTCGCCGCGGACACAAGAGCCAAAAAGCGCCACTTTTTCAACGCCATACCCCTGCAGGATAGGAAGGATTTTTTGCTTTATTTTATCGATGTCGTTTCTCATATCTTTTTTCCTGCTCAACAACGGAGCCAAAGCTTTACAAACTTTCTTCTAACATAAAAAAATGATTCCGCGCAGTGCTTCAAAGCCGAGGGGCAAAATTTTGTCCCCACACAAAATTTTGCCTGCCCCGTAAATGCAAAGCATTTTACGGGGCCAGCAATGAAAACCAACTTGCTTAGACCTTAGAAAGAACAGAAAAAATTTGCTTTATTTTTAGATTTTAGCCCACCCGGGGCAATTCTTTACTTTCTTAGATAAATATCGTTTTCCTGCAGAATCACTAACTTGAGCTCTTATTAGTTTCCACATATTCGGTTGTTTTCGTAAACGATCGCCAATTTTTTGGATTATCCGATTATGATCGACTGTAAAGGTCCCTGGCGGATCTCCCTCAGCAAGCTTATGGTCCGATAGCCTTTCTTTTAATAGAAGGTAACCTTTCGGAGGAAGTCCTTTTAGCCGCTTCTCCAATGATTTCGGTCTGCCGAATGACACCGTCTTGCCCGTTTTCTCATAAACTACCTCCATCTCATTTTTAATTCGGTCTCTTAAATAGGGACTGATAGAGGCTTCGGTTAACAAATCTGTCTTTCTGCCCAAAACCTCTGACAGTACTCTTTCAATCCTTACCAGCTCAAGCAAGCTCTTAGGTTTTGAAAAACGGGCTAAAAGATCGATATCGCTCTCTTCTCTAAAATCACCTTTTACAAAAGAGCCAAATATCGCCAAGAATACAATGTCGTTATTCCTGCATATTTGAAGTAATCTCTCTTTATTATTGATAGCTCTCATGTCTTTTTCTCCTTCATAAGCGTCAAGATGCCTCCCCTGTCCCGACTCTTCGTCGGGAATCGGGATCATCCGCCGAAGTCCTCCTTCGCTAAAGCTTCTGAGGACGAAGGCGGATGGTCGGGGAGGTGGGACTTGAACCCACGACCTTTTGGTCCCGAACCAAACGCTCTAATCCAAGCTGAGCTACTCCCCGTTAATGAGCGCATAACTTACGCGGCCGGCAGGAAGCGTAAGTTATATGCGCGAATTAATCCCGCCGAGTGTGCCAAAATTATCGCAGAGAATTTTGGCACATCTTACGAGGTGGGAAAGTAACAAAATAGTCTACCATTTTACACTTCAACCCTTGCGGGCGGTCTTACGCTAAAGGCAATCTGCGCCTCAACGACCTTGTTCTCTCCCACTAAGGCGCGGGCGTTAAAGATACCCATTTGGGAAAGGAATCTCACCGGCTTAATTTCAAGGTGTAACTGGTCTCCGGGCCGAACCGGACTAAAAAACCTCGCCTCAACTTTGCCCAGATAATATATTGAACCCGCAGCCGGATGCTTGGTGTAATGGTAAAAGATTATCCCGGCCTGCGCCAAGGCCTCGATTATCAACACGCCCGGCATCACCTTTTCCTTTTCAAAATGGCCGGCGAAAAAATGCTCGCCAATGGAAACATTCTTTAAGGCCACCAATTTTTCGCCTTCCCTCAATTCTTCCACCCGGTCAATCATCAAAAATGGAAACCGCTGGGGCAAAATCTTTTTTATTTCCTCAATGGATAATTGTCCGTCCATATCTTCTCTCCCATCAGCGCATAGACAGGCCGCCGTCAACCACCAGCACTCCTCCGGTAATATATTTTCCTGCCGGCGACAGCAAGAACATCACGGCATCGGCCACTTCCTTAGCGGCGCCAAATCTTTTTAAAGGAATCTTTTCCAGCAACTGTTTCTTATAATCTTCTTTAAAGGTGGTTACCATTTCTGTTTCGATGTAGCCGGGGGCAACGGCATTAACCCGGATATTGTAAGGCCCGACTTCGCGGGCGAACGATTTGGTAAAGCCGATTATCCCCGCCTTGGAGGCCGCGTAATTGGTCTGGCGGCTGGTACCGATTATCCCGCTTACCGAGGAGATATTTACAATTTGGCCGCTCTTCTGTTTAAGGAAGGTAACGATGCAGGCGCGGGTAACATTGAAGAGGCCGTTAAGATTGGTGTCCACGACCGCATCCCAGTCATTCTTTTCCATTAGCATAAAGGCCTTGTCGCGGAGGACGCCGGCATTGTTAACGAGGATGTCAAGGCGGCCGAATCTTTGCCTGACGCTTTCGACCCACTCTTTTACCGCGGCAAAATCGCGCACATCGCATTGCGCAGCCATTGCCTCGGCGCCGGAACTCTCAATCCCTTTAAGCAAAGATTCGGCCGCCTCCTTGGCCTGCAAATAATTAAAAGCCACTTGCGCGCCCTCTCTGGCCAGTCGCAACGCAATCTCCCTGCCTATCCCGCGGCTGGCGCCGGTGACTATGGCGACCTTATCCTTTAATATCATTATAAAAATCTCCCAATAATCACCGTGGTATTGTTTCCGCCCGGGCCAAAGGAATTAATCATCACATTATCTATTTCTGCCTGGCGCGACTGGTTGGGCACATAATCCAAGTCGCAGCGCTCGTCCTTTTCAGCATAATTTATCGTCGGCGGAATAAAATTCCGGTCAATTGCGCCGACTGCGGCCACGGCCTGAGCAATGCCGGAAACGCTGTAGCCATCGCCGATCATTGACTTTATTGAGCTAACCGGCACCTTATCTGCCCAGCGGCCAAACACCTCGTGAATGGCCAAGGTCTCGGCCGCATCGGCTGCCTGCGTGGAATTGGCATTCGCGCAGATATAATGGATATCCGGCGGCTCTAACTCGGCCTCGGCCAAGGCCGTTTGCATTGCCGCGATTAATCCCCCGGCCCGCGGATTATATTTATTCAGCTTAAAAGGATCGCAGACCTGACCATAACTTAAAACCTCGGCCAATATAGTTGCGCCTCTTTCTTGGGCGGATTGCAAATCTTCCAAAACCAAAAAGGCCGCGGTCTCGCCAAAGATAATTCCGTCGCGGCGCTTGTCAAACGGACAACTTAATGCCGGGTGATCGCCGTTTACCCCAGACATAAATTTCAGCTTATAAAATCCCAAAAAAGTCTGAATGCATAACGGCTCAATGCCGCCGGCAAAAACTATTTTTGCCCGCTCCCATTTTAAAAAATCCACGGCATAGGCTATGGCGTCCAGGCTCGCGGAAAAACCCGTGGAGATAGTAGTACTAAAACCTTTGATATTGTGCCAAATGCAGACTTGGGATGCCGGCGCATTAATTACCGTATTGGGAAAAAGCGCGGGATTGACTGAACGCGGCCCCTCGCGCAAGGCCTGCTTGTCAAATTCACTGATACTGTAAACACTGCCCAGGGTAGTGCCCACGCTGACGCCAATGTCCACCGTATTTTCTTCAGTAATAGTGAGCTGGGCGTCATCCTTCGCTAACTTCGCCGCAGAGCAAAGTAAAAGCGTGCTGCGGTCCAAAGAACGCAGTCCCTTTGGACCCAAGAATTTGACGGGATCAAAATCCTTTATCTCGCCGGCAACCTTAACATTCAGCTCAGAGACATCAAAGAGACTAACCTCTTTAATGCCGCTTTTTCCCGCTTGCAAGGCATCCCAATATTCTACTTTGCCAGTGCCGTTGGGAGCAAGTATGCCGACGCCGGTGACGACAATTCTTTTCCTTGGCATAGTATTTACAATAACATCTCAGATGTCAAAAGTCAATCCCTCGTCTTGGCTCGGGATTGACCCTGAGCGAAGTCGAAGGGTCAATGCGCTTTGCCAGCATATCTATTTCAATATTCACCGTACTCCCAGAGGGCTTATTGCCTAAGTTAGTATTCTTTGAGGTGTGCGGAATAAGATTAACCGAAAAGACATTGCCGGCGACTTTGCCAATAGTCAGACTCACGCCCTCGACGGCAATCGAGCCCTTGGGAATCAGATATTTGGCAAGGGATTTATCAATTGCGATTTCCAGAATAGCGTTTCCGGCCGATGCAGATTTGCGCCGGACAATTCCCACGCCGTCCACATGGCCCAAGACAAAATGTCCGTTAAGCCGGCCATCAGCACGCAGCGCGCGTTCCAGATTCACTTTGTCCTGCAGCTTTAAATCCTTAAGGTCGGTGGCTTGCAGAGTCTGCGTCATCACCTCAAAGCTTAATTGAGTGGAGAAAATTCTAATAATGGTAAGACAGACGCCGTTTACGCTTACGCTGTCGCCAACTTTTAATCCGGCGCAAATTGCCGGGGCCTCCACGGTAAGACTACGCAGCCCCCGGCGGTTTTCTATTCTGACAACTTTGCCAACTTCCTCAATTATTCCGGTAAACAACTTCTCCCTCCACCCATAAATCTATACCAACCCATTTTACACTAAGATTTTTTAATTCAACTGCGTCTTTGAGTTTTTTAATCCCCTCTCCGGCAAAGGAACTGATGACGTTCCTTCCGCCGATAATCTTGGGCGCGATAAAGAAATTCACCTTGTCCACCAAGCCGGCTTTAAGCAAACTAAAGTTAATCTCTCCGCCGCCTTCGACG
>JBMONJ010000095.1:6378-10348 GCA_049324655.1 Candidatus Omnitrophota bacterium
GGCTTTTGGCGCGGACCTTAATAACCCCGACTCCCCTTCTTTCCAAAACCCGCAGTTTATGCTTGTCCGCTAAAGCCGTAGTCGCTACAACAATATCTTCCGGCCGCGTCTTAAGAAATATCCTCGCCCTTAAAGGCAACCGTAAGCGCGAATCCACAATTATCTTTTTTATCCGTTTGCCCGGACAGTTTAAAGACGGATTATCTTTCAACACCGTATTTATCCCCGCCAAGATCGCGTCATATTGCCGGCGCAGCCGATGGGTAAATTCCCGGGTCTTTTTTGCAGTAATCCATTTTGACTCGCCGCTTTCAGTAGCAATTTTCCCGTCAAGACTTTGGCCGGCTTTAATCGTGATATAAGGCAGGCCGCGGGTAATATATTTTATAAATGGCGCGTTCATCGGCCTTAACGCTTCTTCTATTACTCCCACCTTAACTGCAATTCCGCGCCGGCGCAAAAAGCGAATGGATTTTCCATTATTAAGCGGGTTGGGATCTTTCATTCCCACCACCACCCTCTTTATCCCGCTTTTTAAAATCGCGTCAACACAGGGCGGGGTGCGGCCAAAATGCGAGCAAGGTTCAAGAGTGACATAAAGGGCCGCACCCCTTGCCTTTTCCCCTGCCTGCTTTAAAGCCTCTACCTCAGCATGCGCCAAACCTGCCCGACGATGATATCCCTTGCCGACAATCCGCTTATCCTTTACTACCACTGCGCCAACCAAAGGATTGGGAAAAGTCTCGCCCTCGGCTTGCAAAGCTAACCCTTTTGCCAAGCGCATATATTTTTCCTCAGATGCCATACAATTCTTTGCGCCTTTGTTTCATCCTCTCCACCACTTCATAGGCCACCTTCATTTTACCCATTAAAATTTCTTCTTTGGCCAAACCGTGATCGTCGGAGCCGCCGGTGGCCAAAAGACCGTATTCTTTACAAAGCTGCTGGTGATGGACAATGACTGAGTTGGAATATTTGGGATAATAAACTTCAATTCCCAATAATCCCGCCTCCACTAACTGCGGAATAAGTTCATCGCTCACTATATTTAAAGGATGCGCCAAGACTGGAATGCCTTGGGCTCTGCGAATAATATCAATGGCCTCTTTAGGGCTAAGGCGGAATTTAGACACATAAGCCGGACAGTCATCGCCGATATATTTGGCAAAGGCCTGCGGGATATTCTTTACCAAGCCCTGTTTCTTCATCATTAAAGCAATATGCACCCGGCCCACCGCGGCCTTGCCTGCCGAGGCAATTATCTCTTGCGCGCTTAAAGAGTTAACGCCTTCCAACTTAAGCCGCTTTACCATTTCATAAATTCTCTCTACGCGCACTGCCTTTAATTCCTTAAGCTGGTCGAGAAATATCCGGTCGTAGTGATTGACGAAATATCCCAAGATATGAATTTCCCGTCCGTTTAATTCGGCGGTGAGTTCAGTGGCAGGAATGACTTCCAAAGAAAATTTTGCGGCAAAGCCGGCAGTCTCATCAATGCCATCCACGGTGTCGTGGTCAGTAATGGCAATTGCCGAAAGTCCTTTTTTATGGGCGAGGGCAGTTACCTCTTCGGGAGAAAAGGTGCTGTCAGAGTAAAAGGTGTGAACGTGTAAGTCTGCGAGCTTAGGCTTTTTTGTGCTGGCACTCGGTTTTATTAATCTTGTCCAGAATTCCATTGATGAACCTTCCGGAGTTGACATCGCCGTAACGTTTGGCGATTTCCACCGCCTCGTTGATAGTCACCTTAGGCGGGATATCTTCCATAAACAAAAGTTCAAAGGTGGCCAAACGCAGGATATTGCGGTCCACCACGGCCATACGGTTTAAATCCCAGTTGTCGGCAAAACCGTCTATTTTTTTGTCCAAGGCCTCGCGGTTGGTCAAGACCCCTTTAATCAGTACCGAGGCAAATTCTTTAACCGCAGGCTCAGCCTCTTCCTGATTCTGCCAGAAAAAATCCAACTGGTCCGCTCCGTCGCCGGTGATATCCGCTTGATAAAGGAACTTAATTGCCAGCTCGCGGGATTGGGTACGCTTGCGCATCCTCTATTCTCCTTCGCTCTTACACAGTTTTACGATGGTAGAGCTTCGGAGAATATTCTTCGAAGCATTACCATAAGTTATCATTTGTTATGCGAAGTAGAATATTTTACCTTATCCGACAAATCCGCCATTTCAATCGCGGTTAACGCGGCATCGCGGCCTTTGTTGCCGTCTTTAGTGCCGGAGCGTTCAATGGCCTGCTCAATGGTGTCTGCGGTAATGATCCCAAACACCGTGGGCGTGCCAGTGGAAAGCCCGACGCTGGCAATGCCTTTGGCCACTTCTGCGGCAATATAATCAAAATGCGGAGTCTCCCCTCTGATTACCGTGCCCAGACAAATTACCGCGTCATAGGTTTGTTTCTTGGCCAGACGCATAGCCACTGCCGGAATCTCATACGCCCCGGGAACCCAAACCAAGGTTATCTCTTCGTCCTTTACGCCGTGACGGGTCAAGGTATCCACGCAGCCGTCAATCAAAGGTTTGGTAAGAAAATCATTGAACCGCGATGCCACCAGCGCAAATTTTTTGCCCTTGGCAATTAACGCGCCTTCGATTTTTTTAACCATATCTGCACCTCCTTGTCAGAAAGACAACACCCGCGCCATTCCGCTTAGCGCGGAGTGTTATAATATATGCCCCAATTTCTCTTTCTTGGTTTTAAGATACTCTTTGTTCAAAGGATTATTGGGAATTTGCAAAGCGACTCTTTCCACCACTGTCAAATCATATCCTTCCAAGCCGACGATCTTGCGCGGATTATTAGTCAGCAGGCGAATCTTTTTTATCCCTAAATCCGCCAGAATCTGCGCGCCAATCCCATAATCCCTTAAGTCCGCAGGAAACCCCAAGGCCTCATTAGCCTCGACAGTATCCATTCCCTTATCCTGCAGGTTATAGGCCTTTATCTTATTGACTAAACCGATTCCCCGGCCTTCCTGATTCATATAAAGAATGATACCGCTGCCTTCCTGTTTTATCATCTCCATCGCTTTCTTAAGTTGCAAGCCGCAGTCGCAGCGCAGCGAGGAAAAAACATCGCCGGTAAGGCACTCGGAATGCACGCGCACCAAAAGCGGCTGCTCGCTATTCGGCTCTCCCATTACCAAGGCCAGATGGTTAAGCTTATCGATCTTTGATTCATAGATATGCACGGTAAATTCTCCAAAAACGGTAGGCAATTTTGCCGAGGCAACTCGTGTCACTAATTTTTCTTGACGACGGCGAAACTCAATCAACGCGGCAATGGTGCAGATTTTTAAATTATGTTGGCGGGCAAATTCAAACAACTGCGCAGTGCGAGCCATGGTCCCGTCGTCATTCATAATTTCGCAGATAACTCCGGCAGGATAAAGCCCGGCGAGCTTGGCCAAATCCACAGCTGCCTCGGTGTGGCCGGCGCGCACCAACACCCCGCCTTTTTGCGCCTTTAAAGGAAATAGATGACCCGGGGTAACCAAGTCTTCAGGTTTTGCTGCGGGGTCTAAAAGGACTTTAATGGTCTGGGCGCGGTCAAAGGCGGAAATTCCAGTAGTAATGCCGCTGGCGGCGTCCACGGAAATCATCCACGCGGTGCTAAAGGGATCTTTGGTGGCCCGATGCCGACGGGAAACCACATCCAACATCGGATGCAAATTAAGCGCGGTCAAACGCTCTTCTTCCATTGGCACACAGATAAGCCCGCGCGCTTCCTTGGCCATAAAATTAATGGCCTCGGCTGTGGCAAAGGAGGCGGCGATTATCAGGTCGCCTTCATTCTCGCGGTCAGCGTCGTCAATGACCACGACCATTCTGCCTTGTCGGATATCGGCGATTATCTCTGGGATGGAATTGAAATGCATGGTACTCCTTATCCGCCTGCGCCCCTTCAGCCACTAAACAATGGTAATGGCTGCGGCGGGATTTTTTCGCACTATAACTTATGTCG
>JBMONJ010000096.1:0-10332 GCA_049324655.1 Candidatus Omnitrophota bacterium
TTTTTGTGTTTTTCCAAAAAAAAAACAAAAAAACACGGCGGGGGCATTTTAACTACGCATTCTTTATGCATAGAAAATACAATTTGCTGGTTGGCCTTGCCACGGGAATATATATTGTCTTGTTTAGCGCAATTTGTTTATGGAAGTTGGTGTCCTTTGAGTATTCCGATTTTGACTTGGCAGTTTACTCACAGATTCTCTATAACCTCATCCGCGGCTCGCTGTATTCTTCAATCTTAGGATTAAATTTTTTGGGCCACCATGCCCACTTTCTGACATTTCTCATTGCCCCGCTTTATGCAGTATTTCCGCATCCATTTACCTTGTTGTTTTTGCAGACTTTAGTCTTGGGTCTTACGGCCATACCTTTATACCTAATCGCTAAGAAAGAACTTAGTCCGTCGTTGGGGTTTCTGGTGGCATTTGCTTATCTTGCCTATCCGGCCTTGACCTTTACCAACTTATATGAATTCCATTATACGGTCTTCGCGACTTTTTTTCTTACCCTTATGCTTTACGCCCTTTATAAAAATAATTTCTTTTGGTTTGTTGTCTTTATGTTTTTGTCTTTGCTTTGTCAGGAAAATATCGCTTTGTTGATTTTTATGACTGGAATCTTGGCAATGGTCTTAAAGAAAGGCCGCCGGTTTGTCTTAATGCCGATAGCCTTAAGCATAATTTGGTTATTATTTTGTTTTTATCTGGTTATCCCCTACTTTAACCGAGGGCAGATACAGTTTATTAGTTTTTATTCGCAATGGGGAAACAACCCGAAGGCAATTGCCATAAATCTCCTTTCGCATCCCGTAGAGGTTTTTAATTACCTTTTCCTGCAAAAAGAAAATTTGAATTTTATCTTTGGGCTTTTTGCGCCGTTGGGATTTGTGCCCTTCTGGGGCTTTGAATATACCGCAGCCGTTTTGCCGGTTTTACTGCAGCATTTATTGTCCGGCCGGCTTACCGAAAAGCTTTTAGATTTTCACTATGCCGCGGAGATGACACCGTTTATTTTCTTGGGACTAATTTACGGGATAAAACGGATGATGAGAAGAGGAATTTTCCGCCGGGGAATTAAGCTGATTATGGTTTGCAGTATTCTGTTTGGCGTCGTTTCTCTCGGCCCCTTGGTTGATTTGTTTCTAACCGCGGGCTTTTTGAAACAGAGCCGGCTGGATGTCGCAATGGATGACTTGGTTAAGAAAATCCCGGATGATTCCGGGGTGGTTGCTACCTTTCGGTTTATGCCTAAACTGGCTAACCGCCGGCAGTTGTTTCCCTTTGCCCATTTTATGACGGGGAGTTACCCTTTTTCCCGCAAGAAAATGCTCCTCCCTGAGGGGGTAAGGTTTGCCCTGGTGGATTTTGATGATCCCCTGATGTATACCTTGTTTAATAGAGAGTCGCCTTTTATCAGAGAGAGGAGTTATAAAACTCTACTGTCTTTTATTAATAATCCTGAATGGGGCGTGGTCGAGTATATTGATTCAATGGTTTTATTTGAAAGAGGCAAAGGCCGGCCAAGAGAATTTTTCCGGATATTATCAAGGGAGCCGCGGGATTTGGCGAGGGCCGGGGTAACTCTTGCCAATACGATAGAGTTGTTGGGCTATGAATTTTCCGGCGGCTACCCGGGCTTTCGGGTAAAGCTGTATTGGAAATGCCTAAAAGAATCTTCCGTGCGGATTAATGGGGTCTTTGGGGTATTTGACCGCAACAATAACGCGGTTTATATCCGTCCGCGGATGATTTGCCATGGGGCGTATCCGGTTTTTCTTTGGAAGAGAGGAGAGATCATTGAAGACGAGTATGCAGTCATTATCCCCCTTGATTTGCCGCCGGGAGAGTACCGGGTTATATTGATGTTCTATGGCACCGACAGGCAAGGGCGCCAATATTTTTTTGAAAAACCGGGAAGCGATATCATAGGTATGGTCGTTGTCGGAAAGCTAAATGTCAATGAAAAATAAATACAGTATCTTTGTCGGTATCGGGATTTTGATATATGTTTTGCTTTTTTCTTTTTTAAGTTTCCAAAAATACCGCGCCTTTGAGTATCATGATTTTGACTTGGCTGCGCATACCCAGACCCTGTGGAGTATCGTGCGTGGTTCCCTCTATTGCTCAATACTCGGCGTAGATTTTCTGGGCAACCATTGCCATTTTATCCTTTTTCTTATAGCCCCGGTATTCGCCCTTTTCTCGCACCCACTGACAATCCTGTTTCTGCAGTCTTTGGCTCTGGGGTTGACAGCTTGGCCCATATACTTGATCGCCAAAGACCGGCTCGATGCCAAACTCGGTTGGCTGACGGTTTTTTTGTATTTGATATATCCGGCCTTGGCGTATGCCAATTTATATGAGTTCCATCCGACAGCCTTTGCCACCTTTTTTCTGGCAATGACCCTTTTGTTCTTTCTGCGCAACAACTTTACCGGTTTTTGTCTGTTTATGGTTTTGTCTCTTTTGTGTCAGGAGAATATCGCCTTCGGGGTTTTTATGATCGGCATTTGGGCAATATTCCTTAAGCAGAGCCGGCGTTTTATTCTTACTCCGATATTGGCAAGTATCCTTTGGTTTATGGTTTGTTACTACATCGTCATGCCATATTTTGGCAGGGGACAGATTAAGCTAATTTCTTTCTATTCGCATATGGGGCAAAGCCCACCGGAGATTATGGCCGGGATATTTCAGCATCCGATTAAGTTTATCGTTACGGTATTCTCGCGCGACAATCTCGTCTTTATCCTGCAGCTATTTGCCCCGCTGTGTTTTCTGCCTTTATTAAGTTATGAGGGGATATTATTGGTTCTGCCTTTCTTGCTGCAGCACCTTTTGTCCAGCCGTTTTACCGAGAAGCTTCTGGTATTTCATTATGCCGCCGAGATGCTGCCTTTTATCTTCTTGGGGTTTATCTTCGGGTTGAGGCGGTTTAAGGAAAGGTTCGGTTTATCTGATTTCTCGCGTCTGCTCCTCGTAATCTTTGCGGTTTTCTTTGCGATTTATATCGGGCCGTTAGCCTATCTCGGAGTAAATGCTCATCTCCTGCGGGTGAGCCGGTTGGATACGGCGAAACAAGAGTTGATAAAGGAAATCCCCGCCGACAGCGGAGCGGTAGCTACCTTTGAGCTGTTGAGCCATCTGGCAATGCGCCGGGAGTTGTTTTCTTTTCACAATGTTATTCTTGGTTTATACCCTTACTCGCAGAAACCTTTTCTTCTGCCGGATTCCGTGGATTTTGTCTTGGTTGACTTCGATGATTCTCTGACGCGTTACTACTTTAATGCGGTGTCGTTAGATAAGAAGGTTGAACGGGCCATTAATCTGAGAAGGTTCTGCGAGGATAAACGATTTGGGATTATGGAGATTCGCGATTCGCTGGTTTTATTCAAAAGAGGACTTAAGAGTGGGCTTTACTTATTTAAGATGCCGGGAAGTGTCCCTAAAGACATAGTGCCGACAAGAGTGATTATCGAGGATACCATTGAGTTTCTTGGGCAGCGTTTCCGGCCGGATGCCAAAGGTGATTTTGTGATTGAGCTTTACTGGCGCTGTCTTAAGCCTTCGCAAAAGGAATTTAATTTCTATATCACGGTTACCGATGCGTCGGGGAGGGTGGTTGAGACAATTTATAAGAATATTTGCTACGGCGCATACCCGACCTATATGTGGGAGGCGGGGCAGGTAATTGGTGAGAGGTATTCGATAATCATCCCGTCCGCTTTACCCAAGGGTAATTTTACGGTAAAATTAGGTTTTGTTGAGATGGGAAAAAGGTTCGTCCTTTTACGTTTTCTTTCAGGTAGTCAACATCAGGATCAAAACGGTAACCTTGTTTTGGGGAACGTTACCATTAAGTAAAAATGTCGGAAAAGATGGTTTGCAAGCTTTGCGGTGGCATTAATTTTAAAGAAGTCTATCCGTCTACTGGGAAGTCTGCGCCTGAGCCGGGAGGATACCGGATTACCTCTGCCGACTGGCATATTCAACAACGCATTGTAAAATGCCGGGGATGCGGGTTAATCTTCAAAGAGCCGATGCCCCCGCCTGCCACTTTGCGTTATAGTTATGTCCAGATGGAAGATGAGAAATATCTCGAAGAAGAAAAAGGAAGAAGGATTGCCGCCCGGCCAATCCTAAGGGAACTTATGCGGCTTAAAAAAAGCGGCAGGATTCTAGATGTCGGCTGCGCTACCGGATTTCTCTTGGACGAGGCTAAGAAAGAAGGATGGGAGTCGTTTGGGGTTGAGTTGTCAAAATGGGCTGCCGGATACGCGCGGGAAGAATTCGGCATTGAGGTTTTTCAGGGCAATCTTAAGGATGCCGGTTTCCCGGAGAAATTTTTTGACGCGGTGATTTTGAAAGACACCATTGAACATCTTTATGATCCTAAAGATACCCTTTTGGAAATTCGTCGCATCCTAAAGCCCGATGGCATTCTGGTTTTAAACACGCCGGACATTGACAGCCTGATGAGCAAGTTGTTACGCGCGCGCTGGTGGGGGATTAAACAAGAGCATTTATACTACTTTAACCAACGCACTCTTTTTAAATTATTGGAGGCCACTGGCTTTAAGCCGGTTAAATGCCGGTCGCACTCCCGCACCTTTTCTTTGCGCTACTGGACTGAACGCTTTGGCAAATATTCCGGGCCGCTGTATAAAATATTGCTGGCAGTTTCGTCTTGCAAGACTTGCGGCAGCCGGCTGTTGACGATAAACCTACGCGATCAGATAGAGGTTTATGCCCGTAAGTCGCGTCAATTAAAATTCATCAAGGATTGGGAGGCGGAGAATATTACTGTTCAGCCGGCTGCCGCAAAGGTAATTGCCGTGTTGCCGGCTTTTAATGCAGCCCGGACTTTAAGAAGAACCGTAAGTGATATTCCCGCCGGCAGCGTGAATGAAATGATATTAGTTGACGATGCCAGCAAAGATGCCACAGTTAATATTGCCCGGCAATTAGGACTAAAGGTTTTCGTGCACGAGCGAAATCGCGGCTACGGCGCCAATCAAAAAACCTGCTATACCGAGGCCCTGAAGACCGGGGCGGATATTGTGGTGATGGTGCATCCGGATTATCAGTATGACCCCAAGGTCATCCCGGAGTTAATTGCGCCGATAAAGCAAGGCAGGGCCGACGCGGTATTTGGTTCAAGAATGATGAAAGGCGGGGCGCTGGAGGGAGGGATGCCAGTTTGGAAACATAATGCCAATGTGCTTTTGACTGCCTTGGAGAATGTGGTACTGGGCACTTATCTTACCGAGTATCATTCGGGTTTCCGCGCCTACAGCGCCAAGTATCTTAAGTCGGTGAATTTTTTGGCCAATTCTGACGACTTTGTCTTCGATACCGAGATCATCGTTCAGGGGTTACTTAAAAATATGCTCATCGAAGAGATTCCCATTCGTACGCGTTACTTTGACGAGGCCTCGACAATTAAGCTATGGCCCTGCATACTCTACGGAATAGGTATTCTCAAGACTCTCCTTAAGTATATTTTACATTCATCGCGACTCATCAGGTTTAAACAATTTGCTTAATCTTAAAGAATATGCTTGGGCGTAAATTTAATAATGCCGTCTGGTTATTGCTTATTGGTTTAGTGGTTTATTTTAACGCCCTCGGCAACGGCTTTGTCTGGGATGATAAATACTTAGTCGAGGATAACCAGTTTATTCGCAGTTTTTCCCACCTGACTGACATCTTTACCCGCCAACTTTTTTATTTCGCCCGGGTTACGACCATTCATTACTACCGGCCTTTACAGTCCTTGTCGTATCTTTTTGATTATCAGGTTTGGGGGTTGCATCCTTTCGGCTATCACTTGACCAATGTCTTACTGCATATCGCCAATGCGGTTCTGTTATTTTACTTGGTCTTAACGCTAACCCGGAAGAGAAATACGGCATTTCTCGCCGCTATTTTTTTTCTGGTGCATCCCCTTCATAACGCAGCGGTTGCCTATGTCTCGGGCCGGGCAGATTTGATAGTCGCGCTGTTGATTTTGTCTGCCTTATGGTTTTTTGTGAAATACCTTTGCGGCGGCCAGCAGCAATTCATTTTTTATTTATCTTCCATTGTCTTATTTTTCCTTTCCGGTTTTGCCAAAGAGAACGCCTTGGTTTCGGTATTCCTGCTGTTGTTGGTGAGCCTTATCTTCGGCAGGGGCAAGGAGGGAAGCGGTAGGATTGTCAGTCAGTTGATACTGGTCATACCCTTCGCGATTATCGGAGGAGTGTTTAGCGTGCATAATCTGCTGGCCGAGGAGAATATTTTCCAGCCTTTTCAATATGCCAGTGTATCGTGGGTGAAGTTTTTTACTTGGCTGAAAATAGTTTTTCTTTATTTGGGGTTGATTATCTGTCCAGTGAAATTGCATATGGAGCGCGCTACAAAGATCATTACTTCCATCAGCGATCCGCTTATCCCTCTTTTGGTTTTGGGAGTCATCGCGGCCACGGTCATAATGGTAACTGTCTACCGGCGTTCCCGGCTATCCTTTTTTGGTCTAAGTTGGTTTTGGCTGACGCTGGTGCCGGTATTTTTCTCTATGAATTCTAATCCCGCCCTTTTCAGCAGCGGACTTTGCCTGATGGCCGAGCACTGGCTTTATCTTCCTCTGATGGGATTGGCGGTGTTCGTTGCTGATGAGATTGAGATGGTGCGGGAGCGCCGCCCCAGAGTTGTAAGAATGGCGGCGCTCACCGTCTTCATCACCGCAGTTATCTTCTATGGAATGCAGACCTTTAGGATGAATCGGGTTTGGCGCGACGAAGAATCGCTATACAAGAATACCCTTAAATATGCCCCACATAGTTACCGTCCTTATGTCTTACTGGGACAACTTTTTTTGCAAGAAGGCAAAATTGACCAGGCCATTGCTATATTTAAGCTGGCCCTCTCCAGCGGATTCGTATCTTCTAAGACATATGCCTACAGTAATCTGGGAATGGCTTATGAGGCCAAAAGGAATTTTCCCGCGGCAATTGATGCTTATCAGAAGGCACTTGAGGATAATCCTCTGGATTTTTATGCGCATAATAATCTCGGCGTAATTTTTGCCAAGGATAATCAAATCGCCGCGGCAAAGGCGCACTGGAGAAGTGCGTTAGAGGCAAACCCGAATTTTGAACTGGCGCACCAGAATCTACTCTTGGCTTACAAAAAAGATAAGACGATAATTGAGTTAAAATCCCGACTTTCGAGGGAACCCTTAAACCTTGATTTAAATCGTGAATTGGCCGGGTATTATCTTTCGCAAGGCCTTTACCTTGAGGCGATGAGTCAGCTGAAAAAATGCCTGAGTATTTACCCCGGTGACGCCATAACTTATAATATGCTGGGTTTTATTTCGGTAAAATTAAGCTGGTTTAAACAGGCGGAAAATCATTTTAAACAGGCCATCCGGGTTTCGCCCGCCTTCATCGAGGCGTATAATAATTTAGGCACGCTTTATGTGATAAGGGGTAAACCTGATCTGGCCAAAACGATTTGGGAGAGGGCGCTTAAAATCAACCCCAATGCCGGATTGATTCGCGACAACCTGCGCAAATTAGAAAATGCTTCACGAAAATAACGATTACCTGGTTATCCGCGGGGCCAGGGAACACAACCTAAAAAACATTGACCTTAAAATCCCCCGCAATAAATTAGTGGTGATTACCGGATTAAGCGGTTCGGGAAAATCCTCCTTGGCCTTTGATACGATTTATGCCGAAGGCCAGCGCCGCTATGTAGAAAGTCTTTCTGCCTATGCGCGCCAGTTCTTGGAGCAACTGCATAAGCCGGATGTGGAATATGTCGGGGGGGGGTGGCCGGCCATTTCCATTGAACAACGTAGTGCCGGCGGCAGCCCCCGTTCCACAGTCGGAACCCAGACCGAAATTTACGATTACTTGCGATTACTCTTCGCTCGCATCGGTATCCCCTACTGTTATAAATGCAACACCAAGATTAGCCGTCAGTCCGCGCAGGAGATTACCCAGCGGCTGATGGCGCTGCCGGTAGAAAGCCGGATAATTATTTTGGCGCCGTTGATTAAAGGCAGAAAAGGGGAATATCGTAATCTACGCCGGGATATTCAGAAAAGCGGGTTTGTAAGGGTACGGGTAGACGGAAAGCTCTTCGAGGCAGAAGAGGAAATCCGGCTGGAGAAATTCAAAGTGCATAATATCGAAGTGGTGGTTGATCGCCTGACCATTAATCCGCAGATAAAAAAGCGGCTGGCGGATTCCGTGGAGACGGCCTTAAAGATTGGCCGGGGGGCCATACTCGTCAGCCGCGAAGCCGATAAACCGGATTTGGTGTTCAGTGAAGTTTATGCCTGTCCGAAATGCGGACTAAGCTTGTCAGAGATTGAGCCGCGGATTTTCTCTTTTAATTCGCCTTACGGCGCTTGTCCGGAATGCAAAGGTTTAGGTACTAAGGTGGAGATTGACCCTGACCTTTTGGTGCCGGATAAATCCAAGCCAGCGATTCAAGCCATTGCCCCATGGCACAAAGGAGGTAAGGGATTTCTATTGTATTTCCGGGCGCTGATGCGGGAGCTGGCCGGAAATCATAATTTTGATATGGAGACACCGTTCAACCGCCTGACCACCGGCCAGCAGAAGATGTTGTTGTATGGCAGCGAGGATATGATTTGGGGCCGGCAGTTTGAGGGAGCGGTGCATTATTTGGAAAGGATGTTCCTTCAGACGGACAGCGATTATCTTAAGGAAGAGATTTCCCGTTTTATGTCGGTCTCACCCTGTCCGCAGTGCCGCGGTAGCCGCCTGAAGAAAGAATCCCTGGCAGTGCGTATTGCGGAAAAAAACATTTACGAAGTCACGCAGTTATCCATTAAGGATTGCCGGCAGTTTTTATCCTCTCTCAGGCTTGACGATGAGAAGCGGATAATCAGCCAGCAGATTTTAAAAGAGATTCATCGCCGGCTTGCCTTCTGCATTAATGTGGGGCTTGACTATCTTACTTTGGAAAGGAAAAGTAATACCCTTTCTGGGGGCGAGGCGCAGCGTATCCGGCTGGCAACGCAAGTAGGCTCTGGATTGGTGGGAGTGGTGTATATCCTTGATGAGCCGACTATCGGCTTGCACCAGCGGGACAACAATAAATTACTGACTACGCTGACTGCGCTAAGGGATTTAGGTAATACGCTTATTATCGTAGAGCACGATGAAGCAACCATCCGTAATGCCGATTATATCATTGATTTAGGGCCCGGCGCCGGCAAATTTGGCGGTGAAGTGATTTATGCCGGAGACCTTCCCGGCCTTTTGCAGTCCGAGCGGTCGCTTACTGGAAAATACCTGAGAAAGGAATTGCGCATCCCAACTCCTTTGGCCCGCCGGCTTTCCCCGCCAGAGAAATGGCTGACCATTTACGGAGCTGCCGAGCACAATTTAAAGCATATCAATGTCCGCATTCCCTTGGGTGTTTTTGTCTGTGTCACTGGCGTGTCGGGCTCGGGAAAATCTACCTTGGTCGATGAGGTGTTATATCGGGCGCTGGCGCAGAAACTTTATCGCTCCAAAGAAAAGCCGGGCAAATTCCGCAAGTTAGAAGGTGCGCAATATATTGATAAGGTTATTGTGGTGGACCAGTCGCCAATTGGACGGACCCCGCGTTCCAACCCAGCTACCTACACCGGAGTCTTTGGTTATATCCGCGAGATATTCAGCCGTATCCCTGAAGCCAAGACGCGCGGATTTAAGCCGGGACGTTTCAGCTTTAATGTCAAAGGCGGCCGCTGTGAGGCGTGTATGGGCGACGGGATAAAGAAGATCGCGATGCATTTCCTACCCGATGTCTATGTGACCTGCGAGGTATGCAAGGGCGCCCGGTTTAATGAGCCGACCTTGGAGGTAAGATTTAAAGGCTACTCCATCGCCGAGGTTTTAACTATGTCCGTGGCAGAGGCGTTGGGACTTTTCGCCAATGTCCCGCGGATAAAGACGATCTTGGAGACTTTAAATGATGTTGGGTTAGGGTATATTCAATTAGGTCAGTCCGCGACTACCCTTTCCGGTGGCGAGGCGCAGCGGGTCAAGCTTGCCGCGGAGCTCAGTAAACGCTCGACGGGAAAAACCCTGTATATACTGGATGAGCCGACTACCGGGCTGCATTTTGCCGATATTGACAGACTACTTAAGGTGTTACAGAGACTGGTAGACAAGGGGAACACCGTGTTAGTCATCGAGCACAACCTTGAGGTGATTAAAAGCAGCGATTATATCATTGATTTGGGGCCAGAGGGAGGCGATGCCGGCGGCGAGGTGGTGGCCTGCGGTTTGCCCGAGGAGCTCATTAAGCGTGGGGACTCGCACACCGCGC
>JBMONJ010000097.1:0-10247 GCA_049324655.1 Candidatus Omnitrophota bacterium
TGCGTTTGAACCAACCGGAAAAAGCAGTAAATGAGATTACTTTACGCGCCGAGGCCTACAATGGAACATTGGAGGTTTTCTCCAAAATCTTTCTTACTGATGAAGGATTACCCGTAGATTTGAGCGCGAATATCCGCGACCTTGACCTTGGCCTTCTTAAATTAGACACTGCCTTCAAAGACAAGCCCACGGCGGGGAAGCTCACCACTTTTCTTCATCTGCGTTTCCCGGCAAAAGATTTCCGGCAGATGAATGGCTCAGGCTCTTTCTCAATAACCAACGGCAATCTCTGGGAGATAAACCTTTTAAAAGGCCTTGGGCGCTTTTTATTCATCCCGGAATTCCAGAAGATAGTTTTGGAAGAGGCTGCGGCGGACTTTACCGTCGCCGATGAAGAGATAACCACTTCGAATCTTGTGGCCAAGAGCAAAGACCTCGACCTTTCTGCCGAGGGCAAACTGGATTTCGCCGGCAGGATAAAACTGCTGGTTACCACGACGATAAACCCGGACCTTATTGCGAGTTCGGCGTCGCTGAAGAAATTCATCACCTCGGCCATTACCTCAGCCAACGGCGCGCTGGTAATCCGCATCAACGGAGAGGTAAAAAACCCCAAATACACTATCGTTCCCGCAACGATGGATGTCCTGCGTCGGGCTAAAGAGTTTTTCTTTGAAGATATTTTGCGATAATCGGGGAGAGTTTACGCAAGGCGCGGAAACGGTGGCTCATCGTGTGCTTAATGTCTTCGCCCAATTCGGCAAAGGTCTTGTGATATCTGGGGATAACGAACAGGGGGTCATAGCCAAATCCGGCAGTGCCTTTGGGATGAAAACCAAGCAACCCACTACAACTGCTGCCTCCCACATAAATAAGTTTTTTCCCGTCGGCAAGCGCCACAGTGCAGCAATAACGCGCCTGCCTTTTCTTTAAAGGCACTCCTTTCAATAACCGTAACAACTTCAAATTATTTTTGCCGTCAGTGGCGCCGGGTCCGGAAAACCGCGAGGAATACACGCCCGGCTGATTCTTTAGCGCCTTAACCTCCAGACCCGAATCCTCGCCCAGTGTGAGCTTTTTGGTGAATTGGGCGATAGTGACGGCTTTTTTTATGGCGTTCTCTTCAAAGGTTTGACCGTCTTCCTCAATTTTCGGCAGGCCGGAATAATCGTCGAGCGAGGTAATCTTGAGATGCAAACCTTTGAGTAAATCCTTTATCTCGCGCAGCTTCTTTTTATTTCTCGTGGCAACCAATAATTCCATCCGCAAATAAATTCCTCTGAATTTCAATTAACTCGGCAATACCTTTCTTTGCCAATTCCAAAAGCTTGTCCATCGCTTCTTTGGAGAAAGGCTTGCCTTCGGCAGTGCCCTGCACCTCCACAAAGTTTCCTTTGCCGGTCATTACCACATTCATATCCACCTCGGCGCGGGAGTCCTCTTCATAAGTCAAATCCAAGCAGGGCACAGAGTCAATTATCCCCACGCTGGTGGCAGCCACAAAATCCTTTAGCGGCAGCTTATTTAACAGCCTGTCCTTTTTTAATTTCAAAAGCGCGTCAGTCAGCGCAATAAAGCTTCCGGTTATCGAGGCGGTGCGCGTTCCGCCGTCGGCCTGAAGCACATCGCAGTCCAGCCAGATGGTGCGCTCGCCCAATTCCTTCATCTCTACCACCGAGCGCAGGGACCGGCCTACCAAACGCTGAATTTCAAAGGTGCGGCCGGAGTCTTTGTTTCTGGGAATACGGCTCTGGCAGGAGCGCGGCAGCATCCCGTATTCGGCAGTAACCCAACCAACGCCTTTGCCTTTTAAGAAATTGGGCACTGCCTCTTCAACGCTGGCCGTGCAAACCACCCGGGTATTGCCTATTTCAAAAAGACAGGAGCCTTCGGCGTATTTAATGTAATTGCGGGTGATATTTATCTTGCGTAAGCGGTCATCGCCTCTTAAATCTTGTCTCATCACTGCACCTCGTTAATATATGCTTCTTCCTCTGGAGTCAATTGCCACGATTAAGGGAAAGTCCTTCACTTCGAGTTCATAAATGGCCTCAGGGCCTAAGTCTTTAAAGGCAAGGGGCTTTGCCTTGAGCACTTTCTCAGTGAGCAAAGCCCCGCACCCCGCAAAAGTCACAAAATATATTGCCTTATATTTCTTAATCGCCACGATTACCTCTTTAGAGCGACTGCCCTTGCCAATCATCCCCTTTAAACCCGCCCTCAACAGCGCGGGGGTAAATTCATCCATCCTGCCGCTGGTCGTCGGGCCGCAGGCGCCGATGACTTTTCCCTTCGGGGTCTTGGTCGGACCGCAGTAATAAATAATTTGCTTCCTTAAATCAAAAGGCAGCGGACGGTTTTTCTTTATTAATTCGACCAGCCGTTTATGCGCCTGATCCCGGGCAGTATAAATCCTCCCGCTCAACAAAACCTCGTCGCCGGCATTCAATTGCCTGACTTTCTCTTCGGTCAGGGGAAGCTGCATCTTATTTTTCCAGCGTTCTAAGAGCCGACGCGATCCTCGGCTTTATATCCGGCAGACGCTTGCGGCAGACATCCCAGACAATTTCCCAATTTACGCCAAAGTAGAAATGGATAATCTTATCCCGCATACCGGCGATATTTTTCCAATCAACATTTGGATATTTTTTCTTTAGCTTATCGGATAAATTCTTCCTTGCGGTATAACTCTCTATTCTTTTTATCGCTTCGTCAATATCGCTTAAGAATTCGAAATCGCCTCTCTTAGGCATAAACCACGCTCCTTTCGATCTCTCTGGCGACGGATTTAATTCTGATGCTTCTTATCCCGTCGGGAGTCAAAATTTCCACCTTTCTTCCGAATAGTTTTTCTAGAAAGAAGCACAACCCCATATATAATTGCCGTCGCGCTTCTTAAGGCGTGGCAGCTGATATTTACTGCCACGGGCAGGCCGGCAAGGTGCGTGGGAAAGGTTTCGATGTTTACCGCCAAACAAGTGGTCTTACCTCCCAAACCCATTGGACCAAGATTTAGCTTATTTATTTCGCGTAATAACTCGGCTGCCAGTCTTTGGTCTTTGGTCTTTGGTCTTTGGTCTATATTTCTCAGCAACGCCTTCTTCGCCAAGAGGCTTGCGTAATCCGCAGTGCCGCCAATTCCCACGCCTACCACATACGGCGGGCAGGCGTCAGGCCCGGCTTTTTTAACGCTCTCGACGATAAATCGCCTGATCTCTTCAATTGAGGCGGTGGGCAAAAACATTTTTAATTGCGATTTATTCTCGCAGCCAAAACCCTTAGGCAAAACCGTGAGTTTTATTTTCTCTCCGGGGACAATCTCCGTATGAATTATCGCCGGGCCAAAGCCAGGGGATTTTCTCTTTAAAGGATCGGGAATGATCGAGTTGCGCAGGCTGGACTTACGGTAGGCGGCAGCAACTGCAGTGTTAATTGCCGTCTTTAAGTTGCCGCCGCTGATTAAAACCTTTTGGCCTACTTCCACGAACACCACTGGCAAGCCGGTATCCTGACAAATGGCCAGCCGCTCTGTCGCAGCCACCCCGGCATTCTCAAGAATGGCTTTAAGGATTTTTCGGGCGCGCCTATTGGTTTCATTTTTAAGGGCGCGCCCCAACGCCTCTTTCACATCCTCCCGCAGTTCCCAATTGGCCTTTTTACAAAGCTCAGCGACTTTCTTCTTGATAATTGCAATCGGTATTCTTCTCATCGTCAAAATCTCAAGTGTTATGTGTTGCGGTATTGTGTTGTGTGGATGAGTCGTGAGTTGTGCGTCGGGTTGTGGGCTGTGGGTCGTGAGGAAAATTGCCCCACTACCCATACCCACAACTCGACTCACAACACATAACTCACCCTTACTACCCACTACTAAAGATCGGCGTTTATCTCTTATACATCCTCGTAACCGTAGTCGTCACCCCGCCGCGGGGATTAAATTCACCTTCAATGCGCATAAACCGCGGCTTACAGGCCTTTACCAAATCGTCGAGCAGCTTATTGACCAGATGCTCGTGAAAAATCCCCTTGTCGCGGAAAAATAAAAGATAATATTTAAAGGACTTCAGCTCAAGGCACCACTTACCGGGGATATAGTGAATTTTTATCGTCGCAAAATCCGGCAGCCCGGTCTTGGGACAAATACAGGTAAATTCCGCAGTCTCTATCCTTATCATATATTCGCGGTCCGGATATTTGTTTTCCCAGACTTCAATCCGGGGGGTCTTCAGAGTCCGAACGTATTTTTGTAATCCTTCGTAGTGACTTTTTCTCATCGCAATGACAGAATCTTATGCAACTGCGGCAAAACCCGCACATCAGACAGATACCTTGAGCAATACTGCCGATAAACAGCCAGCTTACGGTTCAACTCTTCATCGGAGTCAAAAAAATTCGGCTGCAGGACCAAGGGAATTGCCGGGTCAATGCGCCGGATAATCTCGACTGCAGTAAAGATATCGCGATCCAGCGTTGCATTACAAATCACTGCCTTGACCATTACCTCTTTTTTTGCCGCCTCCTTTAAGAACCGCTCGTGCGCCTCCCAGAGATTACCCGCCCGCGCCGAGCTGGGCAGCTTAAAATCCATTGCCACAATATCCACCAAATCAATCACCCGCTCTAATGCTGCCGGCAAAGTGCCGTTGGTCTCTAAATAAACCTTCCTCGCTTTCTCTTTACAAAGCAAAAGTATCTCGTGCAAGAAATCAACCTGCAATAAAGGTTCTCCACCGGTAAATGACACCGAATGGCAGTTTTGCCATAAGCTGTCTATCTCTTGAGATAATTCCCCGACGGTATATTCCCTGAAACTTTTTAAGGGCGTATCGCAGAACTGGCAGCGCAGGTTGCAGCCGAAAAAACGCACGAAAACTTGGGAGGCGCCTTGATAAATCCCTTCGCCCTGAATTGAGGAAAAGACTTCGGCAACTTTACCTTTTTGCATGGCAAATCTTGATAGTTTGACACTAATCTCCGCTAATTCAAAACACTAATGACCACTAATTCAGGAACAAAATATTAGTGGCGATTAGTTATAAATTCGTGGACATTAGCGTAAAGGGGATCTTTTAATCCTGCTTCCCTAAAACCTTTCTGCCGCAGGCGGCAGCTGTCGCATTCGCCGCAGGGAAATCTTCCGCCTTTGTAACACGACCAAGTCAAAGCAAACGGCACGTCCAACCGTTGGCCTGTTTGCACAATCTCTTTTTTGGATTTATAAATCAGCGGGGTAATGATTTTTATTTTTTTACCCTCAACCCCGCTCTTGGTGCCGGCCGCGATTGCCCGGATGAATTGACGAAAAAATTCCGGCCGGCAATCCGGATAACCGGAATAATCCACTGCGTTGGCGCCGATAAAAATGGCTTGGGCCTTTTGTGTCTCGGCAAAGGAGGCGGCAAGGCTTAAGAAAATAATATTTCTCGCCGGGACATAGGTGTTGGGAATTATATTAGCGCGTTTTCGCGTTGGCGCGTTGGCGCGTCCTTCGACTTCGCTCAGGACTCCCTGCGGTCGTTGAGGGAGTCGCATATGCCGGTTGAGTAAACTGGAGCCGTGGTGCGGCAGAGTAATTTTCACCACCCTTGCGGAACAGCCAGCGCGTTGGCAAATCCTTTTTGCCGCGAGAATTTCTCTTCTGTGCCTTTGGCCATAATCAAAGACCAGACAATGACAGCGATATCCTTTATCCAATGCCCAATACAGCGTGGTCGTGGAATCCAGTCCGCCGGATAATAATACAATAGCTTTCTTATTATTATGCATTATTCGTAAACAAAATCGTAGGTTGTGTTGTGTGGGTGAGTTATGTGTTGTGGGTCGGGATGTGGGTTATGAGACTGGGGAAATAAAAGACCCACCCCCCACCCTCACTACCCGACACACTACCCACAACTCACCCACAATACTCACAACTAAAAACTATCAGCAATCATCGTCAGGCATATAGCTGGCATTGGCGCGCTCCGATTCCCAAACCGTAACCGAGTAAAGCGGGGAAACTTTTTTCTTAAGCTCTTCATAAATAAACCGGCTGAGATTTTCCGAGGTAGGATTTATCCGGTCAAACGGCTTAAGCCGGTTAAGATAGCGGTGATCGAGTCTTTCGATGACCCGCTTGAGTTCCTTTTTAAGACGGCGAAAATCCATAACCATTCCGGTTTTATCAAGGGAGGCCTGCTTTACTACTGCCTCAATCTTCCAGTTATGCCCGTGCAGCGCTTCGCATTTTCCTTTGTATCCGCGCAGGTTGTGCGCGGCGCTAAAAGTCGCTTCAATTTTTATGCTATACATAATTTACCTTTTTCGCGCCTTTTATCTGCCGGCCTAAGAAGCGCTTGGCCAACCCGGTGAACCACTCTGGATTGTCGCTGACAAAGAATTCATGCCGGCCTTGGCGCGCTCGGCTTAAACCGCGTTCCGTTGAGAGAATTTTCTTTACCTCGATAGAAACCTGCTTGGCAGAATCAATGAGCTTGACTTCCTTGCCCATTACCCGGCTGATAACATTTTTTAGCAAAGGATAATGCGTGCAGCCCAAGATAACCGCGTCTACCCTGGCTTCCTTAAGCGGTTTTAAGTACATCCGTGCCACGGCTTCTACTACCGGTCCGTCGGTCAACCCCTCTTCGGCAAAAGGCACAAAGAGCGGGCAGGCAACCGCGAAAACTTTTATTTCCGAATCAAGGTGCCGAATCTCCGCTTCATAGGTCCGGCTCCTTATCGTGCCCTGCGTGCCGATGACGCCGATTTTTTTATTCTGAGTGGCATAGACCGCTTCGCGCACTGCCGGGGCGATCACCCCGACAATGGGCACCTTAAAATGGTGCTTGATGACCGGCAGGGCCAGGCTGGAAACGGTATTACAGGCCACGCAGATCAATTTCACATCCCGGTTTAAGAGAAACAGGATGTTTTCAATAGAGAAACGAATTACGGTTTCCGCGGATTTTATCCCGTAGGGCACCCGCGCCGTGTCGCCGAAATATATCACATCTTCACCGGGAAGCTGCCTGACCAATTCCTTAAATACCGTCAAACCACCCACCCCGGAATCAAAAATCCCAATTGCGCTCATTTTATCCTCCGGCCCAGAAGGCATTTCTCTTTGTAGCTGTTTATACCCCGGGCAATCGCCTCCACTACTTCCTGCCGATAGGTATCGCTCTTTAAATATTTGGCCTCGCGGGAATTGGTGATGTAGCCTATCTCCACCAATATGGCCGGAATCTGGGTATTTTTCAAGACATAAAAAGAAGCTGACCTTATGCGCCGGTCGTTAAACTCCAGGTTCCTCGAAGCTGAATTTACAATGCAGCGGGCGAGATTAATGGCATCGGCCTGATTGCGGGTGTGTATCAAATCCATTACAATGGCCTTGGTGTTTTTACAACTGCGGTCCATATTCAGCGCGTCGAACACATATCCGTTGCCGCGGTCAAACGCCATTTCCCGGATAACCTGTTCGGTCTTGCTCCGCGAGTGATATATCTCTATACCCTTCACCCAGCGCGAGCGATTGGCATTGGCGTGGATACTTACGAACAGGTCAGCCTTGGCTGAATTGGCAATCTGTGCCCGGCGGGAAAGGGAAACAAACTCATCGCGGTCGCGGGTCATAATCACCTTAAAACCTTCCCGCTGCAATAAAACTTTAAGCTTGCGAGCAATATCCAAGACCAAATCTTTCTCCCGTAAACCCAATTTTCCAAGCGCCCCCGGGTCTTTGCCGCCGTGGCCGGCGTCAAGGATAATCGTCCCGATGGCGTAGCCAGCGGTTACGGTTGCGCCGCCGAAATTCGGCGGCGCAACCGTCCGGTCAATAATCTGCTCTTTAAAACGGTAAGGCACGACAAGCGTCCCTTCATTATTACGCGGCGGCTGACTTAATTTTTCAAATTTTCCGTCAACATAAACCAGAGGACTGTCAACCATCAGCCGGATCTCGTGGTTATCCTTTTGCAACCAAACCAACTGGGCCACTTCATCCCACTGCCACGCGATATCCATATCTTCGCAAAGCCCCCTTAAGGAAATATAGGCAGGCATTTCTCCGGCAGGCGGCGCTGTGGTGCAGCCAGCGTAAATAACCGCCAGTAAGAAAAGAAAAAAATGTTTTCTCATTCTTCTACTATCGCCACTTCTTGGGAATCCGGCGGTTGATAAGAATTATAGTCCCCGGTGACGATATGCGGCGTCAGGAATACCACTAACTCGCTCTTGGTGATTTTTTTGTCGCGGTTGCGAAAAAGAAAACCCAACAGCGGCAAATCACCCATTATCGGTACCTTGTTCACCGTATCAATTACCTCATCCTTAATCAACCCACCGATAACAATTGTCACCCCGTCTTTGACCATTACCGTCGTCTCCGCGGTAGTGGTGGTCACAATCGGAATCTTGTTGTTCTGACTGGTAGTAAGATAATTATCCACCGAGCTTACCTCGGGCCGGATCTTCATAGTAATAAAGGATTCTTCGTTAATGGTCGGCGTAACAAACAACTTCACACCCACATCAATAAAATTCACGCTCTCTGCGGTGGTGGTCGGACCCGAGGCCGGAGTAGTGGTAGTGGTGGTCACATACGGCTCAGTCGAGCCCACGAGGATCTTGGCTTCTTCATTGTTAAGGGCGGTAATCCGCGGGCTGGAAAGGGTATTGGTTTTACCCACATGCTCCAGCGCTTCCACCACTGCGGTGTAATCGTCGCTGGCAATAGAGCCGATGCTGAATCTACCCTTCTTGTCGGTGGAGGTCAACACAGTAAAGGCGCTCTTGAAATCCATATCGTGGTAGGCGCGCAAAATCGCCTCCCAGTCAACGCCCATCTTAAATTCGTCACCCAACTCAACCTTAACTATTTTAGCTTCTATTAGTACCTGCCGGTGTTTTTCGTCAAAGGCATTGATGATACTCTCCACCTCTAACATCTTGGAAGGTATATCCGTCACATATACCTTGTTCGAGCGCGCGTCAACCCTTATTTGCCCCACATTTTTGCTCAATACGCCGGCGAGCTTCTTTTCCAAATCCTCTGCCTTGGTATAGCTTAAGGCAAATACTCGAGTGACGACCGGCACATCCACTTCTTTAATCAAATTCTGCATCTCCGCCAAGAGCGTCTCGGTATCCATCATCACCACGGTATTGGACTGTTCGTCCACTAACACCTTGCCGATCTGGCTTTTTATCTGATTCAAAAGCGGCACCAAATCCGCGGCCGTGGCATATTTTAGAGGCACAACCTTTACCTTGGTTTTGTCGCCAAACTTTTTCCCGAACAAGAGCTCGTAATCGCGCGCAGTCATTACCTTAATGATATTGCCGTCCTCTTCAAAGGCCAGTTCATTGGTCTCCAAGATAATCCGCAGCACATCGCGCACATCTACATTCTTCAAATATAAAGTTATCTTGCCGCGGACATTTTTGCCGGCGACGATATTCAAACCCGTCTTCTGGGAGAGGAGCTTTAAGACATCCATAATGTCCATATCCTTAAGCTCTAAGGAATCGACGATAATCTTGGGCACCTCTGGCACGGCCTTGGGAGTTACCCCGGCATACGGCACAGACTGCTCCCTTTCCCAGGTATCTAATTCGCGGCTAACCATTAGGGATTTATCTACCACCTGCGGCAACAGCTTAGGCACTTTTGCCAGCAAAAAAATCAGGACGAGTAATAAATATATAGCCAATTTATTTCTCATATCTCACCCCCCGCTTAAAATGTCACTTACAAGGACAGCTCTATCCTCTGGCCGGAGTAATTAAGAATCACCCGGTTCTCGCTTATCGAATCTATCTTCATACCGTTAATCATATCGCCGACCTCAAGGAAATAGGTCTTGTTTTCGGCCTTATTCTCAATCGCTGCCTGCGGCTGGGCATCCATTACCACGCCGACCAGTTTCAAATCCTTGGCTATTTGTGCCGCGCTCTGGCCCACCGGCAAAGTTACCGAAGAATCCCCGCCGGAAGCAGCACCAAAAATATCCTTTGCCGCAAATTGTTTCGCGTAGTAATCATAAGGCTTTGCCGCCGGCATTTGTGCTACGCGAAAGTCAGCATCCGAGGTGGTCGCGCCAGAGTCAGTCGGCAGCGAAATGCGCCGGGGCCAAGATAAAAATTGTGCCAAAAGATAAACTGCCAAAATCGCCACGAGCAGAACCAAAATGGTATTTACTGTGCGGAAGGAAAACCGGTTGAAGCTACGGCTGCGTATCGGATGGTTGTCTATCGGCATGCTC
>JBMONJ010000098.1:0-10100 GCA_049324655.1 Candidatus Omnitrophota bacterium
CGAACTCTATAAAGAGAATAGGGGTTAGGTATATCAATCGCATTGTCATCCCTGCGCTAAATTTAGAATGGAGGATTATTTTTGTTTGTATCCAGCAGTCCCGGCAAGCTTGGGGGCGATGCACGGTAAATTTATGATGAGGTTGGAAATACCACCAAAGAATAAAGAGCATCTTTTGGTGGTTACTTTTGGTACTGCTCCAAGTGAATCGCCAGAGACATCGGCGCAAATGTTTGATTTGTACGATATTTTTACATTACCTTCCAACATAATAGTTGGCCAAGTTGAAAGGTATATTACTGAGGCACATGAGAATATCGAAGAGGCCTTTGAAAAAAGTCTGACCAATAAAACAAGAGAACTATTCGAAGAGAAGGGGGTATAAATGACCACCTTAGCATTATTAGGCGCCCCATATAATTATGTGCAGACGGAAGAGGTGATTTCTGATGTAGTTGGTTTGTTGCGTCTGGATCGGTCATTATCCGGCACAGAACCTTCTTCTGTTTATATCGCCAGACAAAAACTGGAAGGAGGCAATATTTTGGGGCTGAAAGGGTTGGGGAGTCGGCTATGGGAGGGAGTAGATGCGCAGAATTATGTCGACAATCTTCGCGGTGAATGGAAAAGAAAATGAGGGTAATCGATAAATATAAATGTGTTTTTTTGGATTCAGCGCCGTTCATCTACTTCATTAAAGAAAATCCCAAATATGTTTCTGCCGTAGAAGAGATTTTCCCCAATACTTTATCCTCTAGATGAGAGAGTCGCCGAGAAAGACGCAGAATTACGAGCGAAGTATCACGGCAATGGGTTCAGAATCCAGACACCCGACGCGATTCAGATTGCAACTGGTATTTTAAATGGCGCTGAAGTATTTGTTACAAACGATTGCTCTTTAAAACAAATCGAAGAAATTAAGCTGATTCTTTTGGACGAGATGGTGAATTGAGAAACAGATAATTGCGGTAATCGGTTTAGAATTGCAGTAATCTTTTAAAAGAGGGGGAACCCGCCTTCGCCTCGCCGAAATCTAACATCGTCAGACTCTGGCGGATTTCGGCGGGCTTCGGCGAGGTTTAATTCGCACTTATAAGTTACGCTCCTTATCCGTCGCGTAACTTATGTGCTCATTAAGGGAGGGAGGAGAGATGGCGGAGAATAACAAGGGTCTATTGGCAACGGTATTAAAGGTGGTATTGGGTTTGATCCTTATTGTCTTGGGCGTGTTAATGGTTATTGGGTGGTGGAAAGAATTAGTGGAGGTCATCAAAGGCTGCTTGGGATTGTTTCTTATTCTCTGCGGTTTAATCACCTTGGCCATTGCCAAAGAGTAATTGAATGAATGGGGCGATTTCGCCAGGCGCAATCGCCCCATTCTTTATTAAGCGAGGGACTATGAAAGTCAGAGAGATAATGACCCAAGAAGTTACAGCCATTGAGCCGGAGATTTCGGCTTGGGAGGCTTTGCAGCAATTAAGTCAAAGAAGGATTAGCGGTCTGCCGGTAATAGACAAGCAGGGCAAGTTAGTGGGGATGTTTACTGAAAAGGATGTGCTTAGTCATATACTTCCCAGCTATGTGCAGCAGGTAGGAAAATTTATTTACGAGGAGAATCCCAAGGGTATAAAAAGAAAACTCACAGAACTTAAGCAAATTCCGGTCAGCCGCCTGATGCGCAAGGAGGTAATTACCATTGATTCCGAGGTCACGCTGTGTGAGGCGGCGCGCGTGATGCTTACCCAACGGGCGCGCCGCCTCCCCGTCGTCGACAAAACCGGCAAGGTCGTCGGTATCGTGGCCCGCGAAGATGTGCTGCGGGCATTCATCCAGGAAGCCGAAGAGAATAAGTAATCATGCTGAAGAAATTTGTAATTTTGTTGTCCATTTCTTTGGGGCTGGGCTTTTCCTCCCGTGCCCTGGGGTTGAATTCTTTGCAGGCGATTGCCGTGGCGATATTTTCCGCCTCGATATTGGGGACTTTATTCTTCTGGGATTTCCGGCTGGGATTCGCCTTTATCGGCACCTCGATTCTGCTTTTGACCCGGACCATTGATTTGGAGAATATGATAAAATTCGCCTCGCTGGAGGTCATACTTTTTTTGGTGGGTATGATGGTCCTGGTGGGTCTGTTAAAGGAGGCGGGTTTTTTCGCGTGGATAGTCCAGCTGATTTTGCGCATCCGCAACCTCAGCGCCCACAAATTCGTTCTGGTGATTTCCGTAATCTCCGCCTTGCTTTCTACTATGACCTCGGAGGTGGTTTCGATAATCTTTATGGTTGCGGCGATATTGGAGATCTGCGATTACTTTGAGGTTGACCCGGTGCCGTATATAATTATTTCGGTATTGGCTACGAATATCGGCAGCGCGGCGACGGTGCTGGGCAATCCTATTGGCATTCTGATTGCTTCCAAGGCCGCTCTTACTTTTGAAGATTTTATTATTAAGGCCTTTCCTTTGGCCGTGGTCTGCTTATTGGCGATGCTCGGCGTGGTTATCTTTTGGTACCGCAGAAGCCTAAAAGAGATGGACCGGCGTATCAAGGAATTAGGCGCCAATGAAATTCTCATCCGGCTTATTTCCATTCCGCCGGAGAAGGCATTAAAAATAAGTCTGGCCATTTTTAGCGCCACCTTGCTTTTTATTTCTCTGCACCATCGCCTTGAGCTTTGGTGGAATCTACAGCCGAATACCATTCTTTTGACTATGCCACTTTTGTCCAGCGGCGCAGTGATGATTTGGAAATGGAAAAGGGCGCGCGAATATATTGAAAAAGATGTAGAATGGTGGACCTTGTTATTTTTTATGCTGCTCTTTGCCCAAGCTGGAACTTTAAAATACACTGGCGCCACGGATGTCTTGGCCAAAAACTTGGCCGGCCTGGCAGGTAACAGTCCGGCGGTATTGACAGGGATCGTATTGTGGGTGGCCGCCATTGGCTCCAGCATTTTGGACAATGTGGTTTTGGTAGCAGCCTTTATACCGGTCATCCAGAGCTTTCAGGGCTTAGGAATAAATTTGCATCCTTTATGGTGGGCGCTGTTGTTCGGCGGATGTTTTGGCGGCAACATCACCTTAGTCGGCTCCACGGCCAATATCGTGGCCTTGGGAATTTTGGAGAAAGAGCGCAATATCCGGATGAACTTTTTGCGCTGGTTCTGGATTGGTCTGACTATCGGAGTGGTTACGACTTTAATCGTCTGGCTGGCACTCTTGGCCGTGCCGCTTTATCATTAGGGTACTTACTTGTTTAAAAAAAGTCTATCCCTTATTATCATCTCTCTGGGGTTGGGAATTCTTTCCCGCAGTTTCGGCTTAAGCTTTCATCAGTCGGTAGCTGTCTCTATCTTCTCGGTCTCCATCCTCGGCACCTTGTTTTTCTGGGAATTTCGTCTCACCTTCGCCTTTTTAGGCACCTCCACACTTTTAATCACCAAGACCATTGATATGGACCAGGTGATAAAGTTCTCCTCGCTGGAGGTGATTTTTTTCCTAATCGGGATGATGGTCTTGGTGGGACTTTTAAAGCGGGCGGGATTTTTCGCTTGGATTGTGAGTCTTATCCTGCGCATCAAGAATCTTACCGCGAAAAAATTCCTTTTTTTTGTCTGTTTGATTTCTGCCCTATTGGCCTGCGTGGTTGATGAGGTCACTTCGATAATCTTTGTGGTGGCGGCGGTATTTGAGTTGTGCGATTATTTCGAGGTGGACCCCTCGCCATTTTTGATAATCTCGGTATTGGCCACCAATATCGGCTCCAGCGGCACCGCACTGGGCAATCCCATCGGCATTCTTATCGCCGCAAAGTCCGGGCTTACCTTTGAGGATTTTATCGTCAAGGCTTTTCCGGTGATGCTGATTTGTCTGTTGGTTTTAATGGTAGTCTTGTGGTTTTGGTACCGCAGGCCTCTTGCGCAATTAGACCGGCATATCCAAGACCTCGGCGCCAATGATATCCTCATCCGGCTGATTTCTGTGCCGCCGGAGAAAGAGCTTAAGGTGGTGCTGGGCATTTTCGGGGTGACCTTGTTTTTTATCGCCCTGCATCATCGTTTGGAATTATGGTGGGGTTTACAGCCCAATACAGTTTTACTGTTGATTCCGCTTATCTCCAGCGGCTGCGTGATGGCTTGGAAACACCGCCTGGCCAGAGAGTTTATTGAAAAGGATGTGGAGTGGTGGACCCTGTTATTTTTTATGCTGCTCTTTGCCCAAGCCGGCACCCTGAAGTATACCGGAGCCACGGATGTCTTAGCCAAAAATCTGGCCAGTTTGGCCGGCAACAGCGTCTCGCTCTTAACTGGAATTGTGTTGTGGGTTTCGGCGTTGGGCTCGAGCATCCTCGATAATGTAGTACTCGTGGCGGCGTTTATTCCGGTGGTCCAGAGTTTTCATGGCTTAATCCCTACCCTGCAGCCTTTGTGGTGGGCGCTTTTGTTTGGCGGCTGTCTGGGCGGCAACATCACCTTAGTCGGCTCCACAGCCAATATCGTAGCCTTGGGAATTTTAGAGAAAGAAAAGCAGATTCATATTAGTTTTTTCCGCTGGTTTTGGATAGGCTTGACAGCCGGGGTGGTTACGACTATGATAGTGTGGTTGTGTTTGACCTTCCTGCCTTTTTATCAATAGCCGAATGAATAAATTTAATCATTATCTCCGGCGTTATTTCTTCACTGGCCTGGCTTTGATAATGCCGGTGGTGGTCACTTTGTATGTCTTGGTGGCCCTTTTCCGCTTTCTCGATAATATCTTAGGCCGCTTCATCAATCTCTATCTTGAGGAAGCGGCCGGCTTTTACATCCCCGGCTTGGGGTTCATACTCTTTTTCCTGATTATTATCCTCACCGGATTCTTGGCCATTCATTTCTTCGGCCGCAACCTCTTTCCGGCAGTAGAGCGGTGGTTTTCCCGGCTGCCCTTTATAAAACAGGTTTACCCGTCGGTAAAAAAGATTTTTAATTTTATCTTCTCCCAGGACAAGCCGATTTTCCGCAAGGTGGTGATGGTGGAATATCCCCGCAAGGGCGTGTATTCTTTGGGGTTCATCGTCAATGAGGCGCCGAAGGAATTTCAAGAGTTGATGCGCGAGGAAATGGTTACCGTATTCATTCCCAACTCGCCGGGGCCGCTAACCGGTTACTTTCTGATTGTGCCCAAGGCCGAGGTTATATTTCTTAAGATGAACGTGGAGGACGGCTTAAAGATGGTGCTTTCCGGGGGTGTGGTCAATCCGGACAGCGATATTGACAAAAAGTAGAAATCTGATATAGTGGAAAATCACAGGAGGTGACAAGATGAGTAAGGGTAAAGGAATATTTAGTTATTTATTAGCCTTCGGGCTGGTTGTCTTGCTTGGCTCTTTCGTTTTTGCCGAAGAGACGGCCCCTCAGGCCGCCGTCAATGCCGAAGCCGCCGCTGCCACTGTTGCTGCTCCCGCAGTAACTGCCGCGCCAGCGGCTGAAGAAGCAGCTGTCCCGGTGGAGGAAACCCGCTGGCTCTGGGCTGAGGTCATTGCCGTGGATGCGGCCAACAAGCAGTTCACGGTAAAATACTTGTCTTATGACTCTGACGAAGAAAAGGAAATGGTCTTGGGCATTAATGACGCGACCAAATTAGAGAATTTTTCCGCGCTTGCCGAAATGGCGGCCGGGGATAATGTAAGTATTGATTATGTGATGGACCCCGCCGGCAAGGCCTTGGCAAAATCAATTTCTCTGCAGAAGGCCAAACCCACTGCGGCTGCTCCCACAGTTGAGCCGCCGGCGGCAAAACCCGAGGAAGCAAAACCCGAGGCAGCCAAGCCTGCGGTCGAACCGGCAGCAGCTCCCGCAGTCGAACCTGCGGCACCGGTTACTGAGCAGAAATAATCCTTCGGTAATACCGATAAAAGAAAAGGGCAGGATTTTTTCAATCCTGCCCTTTTTTAAATCAAATGATTAGGAATAGAGTGGAGGTGGGGGTTGGGTTATGAGTCGTGAGTCGGGTTGTGAGTAGTGTGGGTGGGGTGTTAATATCCTCACAACCCATCCCCACAACCCGACCCAAAACCCACAACTCACCCGCAATACTCACGACTAAGGATTAACTTAAGTAATGCTAAAAGGCATAAAATTAATCATCTTCGATCTCGACGGCACCTTGGTTGACGCCTATGATGCCATTGTCAAGAGTTTCAATTACACGATGCGCAAAATAGGTCTTCCGGTATTAAATTATCAGACCATAAAGCAGGCCGTAGGCTGGGGAGATAAGGGGCTGTTGTGTCCTTTTGTGCCGGCGGAAAAATTAAAGGCCGCGCTTAAAATTTATCAGGCTCACCACCGCAAATCGCTGTTAAGACATACCCGCCTCATTGCCGGCGCGTTAAAGACCTTAAAATATCTTAAACAAAAAGGCTATTGGCTGGCCGTGGCCAGCAACCGGCCGCGGGCCTTTTCGGAAATTGTCCTAAAAAAATTGAAATTGGATGGTATCTTTGATTATGTGCTTTGCGGCGACGAATTACAAAAGCCCAAGCCGCATCCGGATATATTGATAAGTCTTATCCGGCGTTTTGCAATCAACAAAAAACAAACCCTGTTTGTTGGCGATATGACCATTGACATAAATACCGGCAAGGCCGCCGGGGTGAGGACCGTAGCCGTGTTAACCGGCAGCAGCCGCCGCAAAGCGCTCGCTTCGCTTAAGCCGTTTAAGCTAATGCGCAGCGTCCGCGGATTGGTTAAATTATTATAAGATGGCGAAAAGAATATGGATTGTGGTTACACTCGCGACGCTCGCGCTTGGCGCCGGTTACGGTTTTATTAAATTCGGTTGTTACTTTATCGACCGCCAAGATTTTATCTCGCCCATTAAGACCCGCGGCGTGCCCATAAGAAACGACGCTTATGGCGACGGTGATTTCGGCGCCAAGCGCAGCGGTCAACGCCTGCACTTAGGCGTGGATATCCTCTCTCCCATCGGCACCCCGGTCTTGGCGGCCAAGTGCGGGTTGGTGATTAATGCCGAGTACGACCGCGGCTTGGGCAACTATGTAGAGATATTGCACCGCTCTGGATTGGTTACGATTTACGCCCATCTCTCAAAAATGGAAGTGTATCAGGGACAAAGGGTTTGTCAGGGAGAAAAAATCGGCGAGGTGGGCAAGACCGGCAATGCCAAGAACCCGCTGATGCTGCCCCATCTGCATTTTGAGGTGCGTAAGTTCGGCATCCCGCAGGACCCGATGATTTATCTTTCCGAAAAATAGAGAAAGGCAATCCCCGCCAGCTTCAGGGTAACGATAAACAGACAGGTGTTAAAGTTCCCAATCGCCGGCAGTAAAACCACCGCAGTAACCACTGCCCCGACGCACGCCCCGGCCAAATCAAAGGCATACAGGCTTCCGGCGGAGGCGATTCAATATCGAAGCTTAGACAGGGATTTTTTGTTTGTTCACGACTATCTGCGGGGTTTAAACCTAGGTTATAACCGAGGCTCCAACTGAGTTAAAATAAAAGTGTAACTGGTAGCGTCATACTCGTATTGTTCATCTTCTTTTTTACAAAATATGTTTTTGTTTAAAACATTTTTCGCAAAAATATTGTGATAAGTACGCATTCTCAATACCCTATTGCCGAGATTGTGATGTTTTCGACAAATCTCAGATACTCGCATAGCTATTTCTTTTGGTGTATTGCCTTTAAATTTACTTTCTTGACTTGCCTTTTTTCTAAGAATTTTATTATCTCGGGGGATAACCCTTTCTAAAATAGCAACCGCACTTATTGTTGTGTTTTGACCCCGTAATTTACCATCTTTACCAAAATATAAATCCCTCATTTTAGCTGGCAAATCAATACTAAAACTCATATTAATATTCCCGTACATTGCGCCCAATATCCAATCTTCGCTTAAGCTAACAGGGCTATTCAGAGGATTGCTCAAAATCAGTACGCAAGGGATATTCGCCTTTTTATATTCCTTGAATTGTATCCTCGCAGAGTTTATCTTTTCTTTTATAGGTGAATATGGCTCGCCACAAGGAATCTCAAAATCAAATTCTTTTATTTCACAGATTATATCGTTATGTTGAGTATAGATCAGAAAATCGGGTTTCTTCTTGCCTGGAAAGATTTTATCATTATTATCACTGCGCTCATATTGGAAATTGTAACTTCTAAGATATTCCTCAAAAAGATTACTGGATGTATTCATCATCTTTGGAGACTTAGCTATTTTCAATTATTTTATCCCACTGTTTTTTAGCATTGATAGACAAAATTCTATTGATTTATATTTACGTCTAAAGAAGGTTGCGGACGACATAAGCTCATATCAAAAAAAATCTTTTCAGGTATGGGGTCATTATTATTGGGATAATGTTCAAATCCCCCTTGGAATAATTTTATTTGAACACAATGGCCAGCTTGTGTTGGATAAGCCTTTATTGTATGAAACCTATCGTGAAATCTTCTACTATAATATCCATTCCATTTTATAGTCATAGGCGCATCTCCAAGATAACTACCATCCACCTCTATTCGTGCCCCAGGAGGTTCTGAGATAACTTCAGTTGTATATGTATATGTTTGTTTATTGAGTGACATACTCGCACACCCAGCTATCACTAAACATAATAATAAAAATAATATCTTCCTCATTATTACCCATAAAGATGTCCTGACATTTTCCGTGTTAAGTGGAAAAGCGTACCTGCCCTTTACTTGCACAGCTTCAACTATCTGCATTGCACTTTAGTTTTTCCTTACCATAATGAAACTGTACCCAAAAATGCCTGTTGTCGTTACAGTAAAGAATTAGTCTTTTATCTCTTCAAGGATGACTCTTGCAGTCTCAACAAACTCCTTTGCGTTGTTCTGCATATTTTCTAGGATTTCATTTTCAACTTCAATCTCTGTGCCATATTGAAATTCTTCCCTCAATGCCTTGGCATCGCTTCCCATTAACTCGTCAGTTCTTCTTATCATTACAATGTACTTAGGAGCGAGCTTAATCTTGCCTGTCCTTATGAAATAGTCTATCGCGTTAATCGTACATTCCTGATTTCTTGAGTCAAAGCCGAGCTTAAACAAAATGGCTAATAACGAATGGTACATCGCATAAAAGGCGGCTGAAACAGCCCAATCCCCAAAACCCTCCCTTGATGTTGTAGCCAACGGCTTTAAGGTTATGCAATGCCTTTTGAATATGATTTTCTGCTTCCTGTATATCCGGCTTAATTTTCCTTAGGCCGCGATGCTTTCTCCCGCCTGCCTTGCCTTTTTCAATGCACCAATAAAATTTCCTCTCTATATTATTGTCCACTAGACACCTCTCAATATGTCAATTAGAACATCCTCTCCAAACAATATTAACCCCCTTTTCAGAATATCTACTATAACTTTATCCTTTTTCTTTATGTTCTCTTTGAAATCAACCACTGTCATAAGCAAAGGATTAACTCTTTTGGGTCTTAAATTAGACAGTTTCAAGCAAAAATCCTCAACTGCCTTTGACTTGCCCTTGTCAATAATGAACAGAGCATCAACATCCTTTGCGGCTCTTGTGTCAAGTATTGAGCCAAAGATAATGATTGCCTTGCTCAGCTTTTCCGCATCCCTTAGGTCCTTGGCGTATATTGAGGCAAGGGAATTTTTTGACAATGACTTATTCCTGCTTTCCATCAGCACAAGCTCGGTAATACTTGCGGCTTCTTTACTATCGGTATTCAATACATAATAAATGCCATTGCCTATCTTTTGGGAAACCAAGACGCCTTTTCTTTCGAGGGATTTCAATATCTTATAGGCGCTGCCGACGCTTATTTTCAATTCCCTTGATATCTGGTTCACATTAAACCTGTTTGGGATATTTCTGAAAAGGAACTCTACTATTTTAGTAAGGTTAAGAGGAAGCATAGTTATTCACTCCTATTGAATATTTATTCACTTTTAATGAATATAGCATATATGCAGCTTCGCCTTATGTCAAGCATTTTAAGGCATTGTAGATACACGAAACCTACGCCTTTTCAGACGATTAACCGTTGCTTATTTCTGGGTGAATATCAGAAAGGCAATCCCCGCCAGCTTCAGGGTAACGATAAACAGACAGGTG
>JBMONJ010000099.1:0-9944 GCA_049324655.1 Candidatus Omnitrophota bacterium
CTTCAGGGTAACGATAAACAGACAGGTGTTAAAGTTCCCAATCGCCGGCAGTAAAACCACCGCAGTAACCACTGCCCCGACGCACGCCCCGGCCAAATCAAAGGCATACAGGCTTCCGGCGGAGGCGCCCATAAATTCCTTTTCCCGTCCGTAGATCTTATTGGCCAGCGGGAATTCCGCGCCAATTAAAAGTCCTCCGGTAAAACTTAAGATAAAAAATATCAGCTCTTGCGAAGAAACCCACAGGGGCCCGACCCTTTCTATCAACCACGCGAATATCGCCGGCAGACTCAGGGCAAAAATGAGTATGGCCATTTCCAACTTTATCAGCATTGCCGCGGGATATTTGAATTTATGGAGATTGGCATTGACCATAAACCCGCCTAAGCTTAAGCCGAACATAAAGGCCGCGGTTAACAGGGCAAGGATATAATAAAGTTGGCCCAAGATGGTCTGAAAAGCAAAGAATATCAACAGCTCCAGCGAAATCGCCGAGAATCCGGTAGTGGCAATAATCACGGGGAGGGAAAGTTTCAGCCGCTTGCGCTTTTTATGCAGCAGGAATATGACGATTATCGTCAGGCACACCACGCTGGTAATCAGTAAAGAAGGATATATGCGGCTCAAGAATCTAAAAAGGGTCTTGGCCTTTGGCCAAGCCAAACTGTAGAAAAATGCCAGCGCCAAAAACATCCCGCGCGGAGAGAAGTCGCGGTTCAGCTTCTCTCCTTTATATTCATCCAACGAGGCCAGGAGCCATTCTTGCCAGGATTTATCCAATTGCCGGCGCAGGGCAAACTCGGTTACATAAGCGGTTTTCAAATCGCGTTCTTTGAAGCGCTCGAGCAGCTGCGTAAGGCTCGTCTGATTAAGGTCAAGCGTGTCCGAGCAAAGATAAAGATTGAAATCCATAGGCACGGCATAAACGAACTTGAATACGCCCTTTAAGGTATTGAGGATGCAGCTGTTGAGGCGGCGCAGCTCGGCGTTAAGATAGGTTAAGGAACCGGGAAGTCGGACCGCAATTAGGGATTTATCCGAGAGGATGCGTTTGGTCTCAAGATAAAATTCTTTGGTGTAGAGACGGTTGGCCTGTAGCGTGGTGGGGCTGGAAAGGTTTATCAGCAGCACATCGAATTTCTCGGAAGAGTTTTTGACGAAGAACCTCCCGTCGTTAAGGACGACCCGCGTGCGTTTGTTTTTCAGTTCGTTTTGGGTAAGGGGAGAAGGGAATTTGTCAACTTCCTTAATGATTAAAGGGTCGAGCTCGGCATAGACGATTTTTTTAACGGGGTGTTTTAAGGTTTCGTTAATTACTCCGCCCACGCCACCACTAATTATCAATACCGAAGCCGGCTGGGGATGAAACAAGAGGGGTAGATGCGTAAATTGCTCTACGAAACTTAAGTCCGGAACCGGCGTCACTATTAGCGGCATACCATTATAGTAAAAGGTGGTCTGGTTTTCCCGGCCGGCGACTACGATATTGCCGTTCGGCGAATTCTGGTAATCCAATATCTTACTGTTGCTCCACTGGTATTCCAATGATTTTGTCTGCAGCAGGGCTATTTTGCCGGAAGAAAAGATATATAATCCCGCGACGAGAAACAGGGAGCTTAAAGTAAAAAGAATTTTTCTTTCGTGAATTGAGAGCCCCAAGAAAATGGCAGAGATGACATTAAGAAAGCCCAAAACAAAAACTATCTGCAAGTTGTTTAGATTTGGCAGGAGTAAGAAGGTAAAGGTTATCCCGCCTAAGAGCATGCCTAAGGCTTCAAGGATATATACATTTCCGGCGGCATGGAGATGGTGTTTGTTAAGATGCGCGGACAATTTGCAGCCCAAGGCGAATTGCATGCCGTCAAGGGTGGAGAAAAAAACCGTGGCAAGAAAGGTGTAAAGGAACATCTGAAAGAGATTTACCAATTCAAAAGGTTGGAGTCCAAAAAAGTTACGGCTTAAACGCGCCAAGAGAATGCATAAAGGCAGGGTAAAGAGGGTTACGAGTTGCAGACAGATGTAGGCTTCTTCGATTTTGCGCGGGCGCCTTGGGAACTTTCCTAAAAGACCGCTGCCCAAGGCGCCCAACAGTAGCCACACCGCCAGGATTATCCCTATAGTCAGCTCATTGCCGTTAAAGACTACCAGCAGCTCGCGGACTATCGCTATCTGCATAATGATCGCGATAAAGCCTTTTAAGAGCAAAGAGAGATTTAGCGCGATAATCAATTTTTTCTCCTCTTTGGTTGATGATAACAAATAACCAAAACTTATGCAATGTTAATTGTTGTTGCTAAAGTGTTTTGCCGGTGATACAATAAGGCCGCTTAGAAAATTTAAACGGCGACGAGGTTCGCCGTATAACCACCTCAGGGTTGATGACCTCTACTGGAAACGGTAGAGGTATTTTTTTGGGTGGGTCATATGGAAAAGATATTTACTATGGATTCTTGGCGCTATTTCTTGGTTGCGCGGCTTTGGCAAAATATATCCTGCACTGGAGCACGCAAGCAAGCTGGCTAACCGGTATCGCGCTCTCTACGACTTCAATGGCTGTGGTTTATGCGGTAATGCTGGAGACCGGCTTTAACAAAACCGAATTCGGCAAGGGGGTTTTGGGCGCTTGTTTTATCAATGACTTAGGCACAGTTATTGCGCTCGGTATTATCTTTGCGCCGTTTACCTATAAAACGCTGGTATTCCTCGTCGTGAGCGTCGTAGTTTTGGGAGTTTTTCCTTTTGTGACTGCTCTTTTAACAAAAGTATACGGCTATCGAACTGCGGCTATCCGGGCCAAATGGGTAGTGTTGGTATTGTTTGGCTTGGGGGCATTGGCCTTATGGTCGGGAAGCGAGGCGGTGCTTCCTGCCTACATAGCCGGGATGCTTTTGGCTGAATTCGCAGCCAGGGAAGACCATCGGGTCAGGCGTATGCGCACCTTGACCGTCGGTTTTCTTACACCGTTTTATTTCCTGCGCGCCGGCACGCTGGTGTCCGTGTCAGCCTTAGTCGCGGCGGTCATCGCCAGCGCGGTAATACCCACGATGATTGCCAGTTTTGCCTTCATTCCCAGACGCCTTCTCCCTGTCCATAAAAAAGGCGAAGGTAAGATAGCGATTATCGATTACGGGATAGATGAAGAGTAAGCGGCTGGTGCGGCGTCAGAGTCTCGTTTCTTTGCCTTTATAAAATGTCGCTTCGAATAGGTCTAATCCCTTAACTCTTCCTAAGATTGGCGGGACATCGTCTGAATCAGCAATTGCAAATGGGGCATTGAATTTAAGTCTGGCGATTTTACAAGTGAGATGATGGATAAAAACTTCCGCGTAAGCACCCGGGGTAATCCCGCGGATTTCCAAATATCTTCCGCTTTTTATATCCTTCACTAATGACTCGCCTATTGTCCTGGGTAAGATAGAAATATCCGCCCCGGTATCTGCTAAAACTTCAGCCAAAAAGAGCCAATTTTTCTTACTCTCCGAAAAGATATGCAAATCTATGAGCGGTCTTTTCGTCTTGCCGAATATGCCGCTTTCTTTTTCCTTATAAGGAAAGGTTAGCCTTGGCAATTAAAACTCCTTCTTTGGGGACCCATTTTATTCCGATTTCTACTTTCTTGGGATATTTCTTGGCGAGCTCAGCCAATTTTTTCGCAGCATTAATGCCGTGCCAGACTACTTTTTTATTAACTAATATTTGATATTCATATTTAGGTTTTTGAACTCTTTTTCCAGTCATTATACTTGCCTCTCTTTTATAGATAAATATACCATGCCTCACTTTATTTGTAAAGGCCCTCTGGAATTTTCTATGCAATCAAATACTTGATTAAGACGGGGGAATTTGTTATAAATAGATAATTTCAACGCAAGTATTGGGAGTGAGTTATGTGTTGTGGGTCGGGTTGTGGGTTATGGGGATGGGTAAAATAAAAACCCACCCCCACCCTCACTACTCGACACATTACCCACAACTCATCCTCATTCCCAGTCTTAAAGTAATTTTCAGGGGGTGAATAATGGGTAGACGGCAGAGAAGGGGAAAATTACGCTGGCGCTCCAAGCGGGCCAACCACGGCAAGCGCCCGGCGATGGGCCGTGGATAGATTAACACCGCGAAATCGCAAAAACCCGCAAAGACGCAAAACTTTATTGTTGAAAATGACTTTGCGCTTTTGCGGCCATTTGGCGTTTTAGCGGTGTAATTATTTAAAACATAACCAAGGGAGAAAAATGTTCGACTTACTCTTACTCGCGCCAGTGGGTTCTATTTTGGCGTTGGGCTTCGCGTTTTTGTATCTGGTGCCCTTTATATTAAGGAAAGACCAGGGCAGCGAAAGAATGCAGGAAATCGCCCAGGCAGTCAAGGTGGGCGCGCGCGCCTATTTAAAGCGGCAATATCTGGGGGTCTCAATATTCTTTATCGTCGTGTTTTGCCTGCTTTTGTATATGGCCTTTAAAAATTATCTGGTCATCTTTGTGCCTTTTGCCTTTTTAACCGGAGGATTTTTCTCCGGGCTCTCCGGTTTTATCGGTATGACCATTGCCACGGAATCTTCCAACCGCACGGCTGCCGCGGCAATGAAGAGTTTAAATTCCGGTTTGCGCGTAGCCTTTTCCAGCGGCGCGGTAATGGGTCTTACTGTCGTCGGACTCGGGCTTCTGGATTTGAGTTTCTGGTATTATTTTTTGAATTGGTATTATTCCGGTCATCCCATTCCCTTGGGCACTGACAAAATCACCGCCATAACCTCGACGATGTTATGCTTTGGTATGGGCGCCAGCTCGCAGGCCTTGTTTGCCCGCGTGGGCGGCGGAATTTTTACCAAGGCCGCGGATGTGGGTGCGGATTTGGTGGGCAAGGTAGAGGCCGGGATTCCCGAGGACGACCCGCGTAACCCCGCGGTCATTGCGGACAATGTCGGAGACAATGTCGGCGATGTGGCGGGAATGGGCGCTGACCTTTATGAATCTTATGTAGGTTCGATTGTGGCTACCTCGGCTTTGGGTGTAGCTGCGGGATTGGGAGTGGCCGGCGTGACTGTGCCTTTGGTTATGGCAGCCGTGGGCGTGGTCTCGTCGATCATTGGGACTTTTTTTGTCAGGAGCAAAGAAGAGGCCAGCCAAAAGGTTTTACTGGCAGCTTTGCGAAAAGGAGTATTCGCCAGCTCAATATTAGTAGCGATAATTTCCTATTTTCTGGTTAAACAAACTTTAGGCGCTGAATATCTCGGCGTCTATTGGTCAGTGCTTTCCGGTTTGGTTGCCGGAGTGTTAATTGGTTTGTGCACGGAATTCTATACCTCCAGCAGTTTTAAGCCCACGCGTTCTATTGCCGATGCCGCCTTAACCGGCCCGGCAACCGTGATTATTTCCGGAATGGCCGTGGGGATGATGTCCACGGCTGTGCCGGTGATTGTGGTGGGCGCCGCCATACTGTTGAGTTATTTCCTGTCTGGCGGCGCCCAAGATTTCAACCTCGGACTTTATGGCGTGGCGATTTCCGCAGTGGGAATGCTTTCGACTCTGGGTATCACCTTGGCCACGGATGCCTACGGCCCGGTGGCGGACAATGCCGGCGGCAACGCCGAGATGTCGCATCTTGACCCGCAGGTAAGAAAAAGAACCGACGCGCTTGACGCCTTGGGCAATACCACGGCAGCGACGGGAAAGGGCTTTGCTATCGGTTCGGCGGCCTTAACCGCCTTGGCCTTAATCGCCGCCTTCCGCGACCAAGTCGCGCTTTTTGGCAAAGAGATGAGCCTGTCGTTGATGAACCCCAATGTCTTGGTGGGATTATTTATCGGCGGGATGCTGCCGTTTTTATTCTGCTCAATGACTATGCGCGCCGTAGGCCGGGCCGCGGGAAAAATTGTAGTCGAGGTGCGCCGGCAGTTTAAGGAGATCGTCGGCCTAATGGAAGGCAAGGCCAAGCCCGATTACGCGCGCTGCGTGAGCATTGCCACGGCTGCCGCGCAGAAGGAAATGATTTTTCCTTCCTTAATGGCGATTATCGCGCCCATTACCGTGGGAATTCTCGTCGGCATTGAAGCTGAGGCCGGACTGTTAACCGGCGCTACGGTGTCGGGTTTTGTCTTGGCAATAATGATGGCCAATGCCGGCGGGGCGTGGGATAATGCCAAAAAATATATTGAAGAGGGAAATTACGGCGGCAAGGGTTCTCCTGCTCATAAGGCCGGCGTGGTAGGGGATACCGTTGGAGATCCTTTTAAGGACACCTCGGGTCCCAGCCTGAACATCCTTATCAAGCTAATGTCTATGGTCTCGATTGTCTTTGCGACCTTGGTGATTAGGCATTCGTTTTTTAAGTAAATCAAAAATTAAAAATCAAAATGTAATATTGTTCGGGCTCAATCTCGGATAGGTGGCTATGACTTTAGTCTGGATATTATCAAGCACCGTTCTGGTAAGTTTAATTTCCCTCGTGGGGGTTTTCACCTTTGCCTTTCACGAAAGGGCCTTGAAAAAGGCCCTTTTTATGCTGGTGGGATTTTCCGCCGGCGCCTTGATTGGCGGCGCCTTCTTTCATCTTATCCCCGAGGGGTTAGAAGAAGGTAACGCCAACGCGGTGTTCTTGTATACCATTTTGGGGTTTACCCTGTTTTTTTTATTGGAGAAATATTTCTACTGGCGCCACTGCCATTCCGGCGTATGCGATGTCCACCCCTTTACCTATTTAAATCTTATCGGCGACGGTTTTCATAATCTTCTTGATGGCGTGGTTATTGCCGCGGGATTTCTGGTTTCTCTTAAATTAGGGATTGTCACTACGCTGGCGGTAGTTTTGCACGAGATACCGCAGGAATTGGGAGATTTTGGGGTGCTGGTTTACGGGGGTTTCAGCCGGGCCAAGGCCCTGTGGTTTAATCTTTTATCCTCGCTGGCCGCCATATTAGGGGCGGTCTTGGGGTTCTTTATTTCTTCGCTCGTCGGCAATTTCACCGGCTTTATCCTGCCTTTTACTGCCGGCGGGTTTATCTACATTGCCAGCTCGGATCTCATCCCCGAGCTGCACAAAGAGCTGGATACCCGCCGGTCAATGGCGGCGTTTGTCTTTTTTATCCTCGGAGTTCTCTTTATGTGGCTTGCCAAGAAGCTGCATGTTTAATCCGCCCGAAGGTTTTTAAAAAGGTATTGACAGGGGTTGATTTATCGTGTTACTATTCCGAACAAAAGTAACACGAAAGGAGAAACCCGGTGGATGACCCTCTTACCCGTTTTGGCGTGGCAGTGCCTGCCCCGCTCTTAAATAAGTTTGACCGGATAATCGAGAAGAAGGGATACAGCAACCGCTCCAAGGCCATTTGTGATTTAATCCGCAAGGAGTTAGTTGAGAACGACTGGGCCGCCCTTGACAAAGAGACCGTCGGAATAATCACGATTATTTATAATCATGGCGTTCGCGAGATAGACGATAATCTCACTGAGCTGCAACACCATTATTATTCCCGCATTGTTTCCAATCTTCATGTGCATCTTGACGCTCATAATTGCCTGGAGGTGTTGGTAATAAAGGGGATGGTGAGGGAGGTAAAGAAGATCGCCGACAAGATAACCTCGGCCAAGGGCATTAAGCACGGCAATCTTTATTTGGGCACTTTGGGAAAAGACATCTGATAAGGAGGAATAGCTTTATGACGACGGTCCCGGGGATTTTGGTTATGTTTTTGTCGCTTATTCTCTCTGCGGCCAGCGTTGCCTTTGCTGACGATGCTGCGGAGGAACAAGCGGAATGGGAACCGGTCTCCGCCGGGCCGCTCACTACTTGGACCGCGCCGCTGTGCGGCAGGAAGAAATTAGTGGCGCAGCCGTTTTTCTATTACAACCTGACCCGGGGCAGCTTTGACAACGAAGGGAAATGCAGCGGCCTGCCCGACGGGGACAGCAAATTCCAGTATCAGGAGCAGATTTTAATTCAATACGGTCTTACCGATAGGTGGGAAGTTGATTATCAGACCGTTTATCAACAAAACTATAGAAAACAAGGCGGCGCAAGCGCCAATGCGCAAGGGCTCGGCGACAGTTATTTGTTCGGCAGATATTGTTTTCTTGAGGAGAAAGGAGCGTTGCCGCATATCACCGGCTTGCTGCAGGTGAAGTTTCCCACCGGCAGGTATCAAAAGTTAGACCGCGAAAAGTTAGGGACCGACGCCATGGCCGCAACTTCCGGCGGTGGGTCATATGAAAGCGGCTTCGGGATTATCCTCACCAAGAAGTTAAAGCCGCTTGTGTTTCACGCCGATGCCATTTATGCCTTTCCTTACGCAACCAAGGTTGACGGGGTAAAGACCCGTTACGGCCAATACCTTATCTATGATTTTGGCGCCGAATATTTCTTACCAAAAGGTTTTAATCTGCTCTTGGAGTTTAACGGATTTTTGCAGGGGGATAAAAGAGAAAACGGCGAGTATCAGCCGGCGACGGATCAGGCTTATTTTAATACCTGCGCCGGCGTCGGCTGGTCCTGCGAAAAAATCTCGACCCTTTTGGTTTATCAAAGGACGCTGTGGGGCGTTAATGCCGATGCCAATGACTCGGCAGTGTTTACCGTGGTGGTGCCGTTTTAAAAAGGGGGAGAGAGAATTTATGCATATTCCCGACGGGTTTTTGGAGCCTAAAGTCTGGATTTGCGGCTGGGGTTTGTCCGCAGCTGCCGTGGCCACTTGTTTAAAGAAGATTAACCGCAAACTTAAAGATAATACCGTGCCGCTGATGGGGGTGATGGCGGCGTTCATTTTTGCCGCGCAAATGGTAAATTTCCCGGTTCTGGCCGGAACTTCCGGGCATCTCTTGGGTGGAGTTTTGGCTGCGGTTTTATTAGGCCCGTACGCCGGCGTCGTGGTGATTGCTTTGGTTCTAGGCGTGCAATGTTTGTTTTTCCAAGACGGGGGCCTCACTGCTTTGGGCGCCAATATTTTTAATATGGCGATAGTCGGGACTTTTGGCGGGTATATAGTTTACGATATTTTGCGCAAGGTGATTAAGGGGGATAATGGGGTGCTTATTGCCACGGGAGTGGCGGCTTGGGCTAGTGTGGTCTCCAGTGCGGTCTTTTGCGCCTTGGAGCTGGCGGTTTCCGGCGCTGCTCCTTTAAAAGTGGTACTGCCGGCAATGGGCTTTGTGCACACCTTTATTGCCACTGCCGAGGCGCTCATCACTACCCTGATAGTGAGTTTTATTTTGAGGGTGAGAGCGGATTTGATTTATAAATAGCAATCCAAAGATCTGGGAATGAGGATGAGTTGTGGGTAGTGAGTCGGGTAGTGAGGGTGGGGGTGAGTTTTTATTTCCCCATCCTCACAACCCACAACTCGACTCACAACACACAACCCACCCACAACCCCGCGTTCAAATGAAGAAGAAGGAAGTTATCGTTGTTTTGTTATTCTCGCTGGTCATCGCCGCAGCGCTTTCCCTTCTGGCCTCGAATTTCCCCGACGGACTACAGCGGGTAGCGATTGACAAACAATTTATCAACCGCGAAGCTGAACCGTTGTGGAGAGCGCCTTTTGCCGATTACCAGATTGCCGCAGTTCGCCTGCGAGGATTTTCCTCATCTTTAGCCGGACTTTTGGGGACACTGCTCGTATTCGCATTGACTTATTTTCTGGCCCGGGGTCTTAAGGGGGGCCGTTGAAAAATATAAGTTTGCACGGATACCACGGATAAAAATCCGTGCGAATCCGTGTAAAATAGTTAGCTAAGAATAACCAATGCATCACTCTTTTATCGACGAGCATAGCCATCTCTTAAGCCCCGTCCACCGCCTGCCAATTAAATTCAAACTTTTGGCGCTGGCAATTTATGTCTTGGCCGTGACCCTAACGCCGCTAGGCCTTTTTTGGCTGTTTATCCTGTATGGCCTGACACTTTTTTTGACGGTTTGGTTTTCCCGTCTGCCCACCGGGTTTATTTTAAAGCGGC
>JBMONJ010000100.1:0-9873 GCA_049324655.1 Candidatus Omnitrophota bacterium
CATAAATTTTGCAAGCCATTTGCAGGGCTTTCTTAAGTGACCCAAGATCTGGGGGATAACCTTTTAACTTTTCGCCGGCGTAATCTTCTTCTGCCAGCGTATCAGAGTGCCGCACTATAAAACCTACTTTGCATATCCCCACACCATCAATCCATTCGATATCTCCGGTAATCTCCGGGATACTCCCATCCAATACCGCTATCAGCACCGCGTAATTCTGTCCGGCATTGGTAGAGCTGGTTGGGCCGCCTTCTTGGCCGGCCTTATTCTCATCCAGCATAGAAAGCATCATTGTAAAATACGAGGCCTGCTGGATAAGCCAAGAGGTAAAATTATTATGATTAAAGATAGGAACCAAATGCCCAACTGCCGGCGCAAGGTGCCTTAGATATTCAATCCAGTTCTTAATGCTGTTGCTAAAGGGTCCAAACAGTCTGCCGCCCAGAGCAAACACGCCCTTTCCGGCAAAATCCAAAAGCTTTAAAAGCCAGCTGGAGCATTTATACGGCACCAGCCTTCTCACCATTGTGAAAAGTATGCCTGACTTCATTTCTTTAATTATGTCTTTGGGAATATTGGTACTAAATACCCCGCGCCCGAGAAACCTGAAGAACCGACTCTTCTGCCGCGCCTTGGCACGCTTAATCTCCTGGATAAACCGCGCCTTGGCTTCTGGCTCTTGCTTTAACCTTGCAAATAAAAGATGGGGATAGAAAAGGTTGTTTTTGTCAATACCAAATTCTTCCGAGTATTTTTGTATTACCTTCTTTATTTCCCTGCCCTGCCAGCGCTCCATATCCGAACCTTCGCTGTTGCCGAAGAAATCATCCTCCACTACCTTGGCGGCGAATTCCTTGAAAATGGTCTCCCGCAGGACTTGGGTGTGTTTTTTGGAGCAGCCGGTAATAATATTGCTGATCATCCCGGTAAGTTTTACCAAATCAATAATCCCGTCGTGGATTACCATTTTAAATTCCTCGGCAAGCTTTAAGTAGGACGCTAAATGAGCGCAATAAAAATGAATGCCTGCGGCTACGGCAGTATGGTTGTAATGATAGAATTTAAGTTTGCGGAAGGCCGGATGGTTTTTGAACTTATCGGCGATCACCGCGGGATGGACCAAAGTAGTATTGACTTCGCTGGCAAGGAAACTGATATCCACGGTTATTTCGCCTGCGTCATATAGATCAACGATAAATTGCAGGCAGACGTTGCGGTATAAAAGACTCTGCACTGCCCGGCGGTCGTCATCCGGGTTGCCGGGGTAAATGATGTCCCAAATCTCTGAATTGGGTGCATACAATAAATATTCTCCAAAAGAAGAAAAAGGATTGCGATGGATTTGCACCTCAATATTATTAAATTCTCTTTCCCCGCCTTGCCAGAGTTGTTTGCCGAGGTCTATACTATAGGTCTTTATCGGCTGGCCCAGTATTTCCAACAGGCACTCGAATATAAGCGAGTCGGGAGTAATCCATTCCTCGCCGCGGATTCGGCCTTTGTAGAGCACGCCAAAAGAGGAAATCCGCTTCGAGGCTTCATTGAATGGCAGGCGACTGGCAAAAATCTTATAGAAACTATTAATAAGATCGCGCTTAAAAGTGCCTAATCCGCCGGCAATCAACATCCGCGCGAATTCCGTGACCATACGGATGGCGGTTAATTTTATCCTTAGCCGGTCGAGCCGCTTCCGGCTTTCGGATTTTTCCAACAAATGTTTTTCCAGACAATCTTTCAATGCGCAGAGCAAACGAATGCCAGCGCCCCATTCCATTTGAAAGCTGAAGATATAATCTTGAGAAAGGGCTTTGACTACGCGGGACAACTCTTTATTGAGCTTTCTGGCGGTTACTGCCGGACTGGAACTGCTTCCAAAGCGAAACAGACAATAAGACCAAGGCAAAAGGGTAACACTTAACCTCCCGTCTATAATGCTATCAAGACAGCTCCCGCTCAACCGCTGGCCGAGATCGCCAAAATTTCCTTGGGTATTGATGGTTACGATGCGCATTGCAGGTGAATAATTCACCACTCCCAACGCACGTTCTCCGTTTAGGTGCCTTAGTACCGGAAAGATGCCACCATCATCAAAAGGCAGTTCCTGTCCGGCTGCATCCCTAACTCCTGCGACTTCGGCAAAACAAAACTCCCCTTTCTGAAATACCGGCTGTTTCAAAAATCCCAACAGCTCTGCTAAATACGAGTTGGCTTGGGAAATATCCGGGGGATACTGATAGGCATAAATTCCCGCGTCCGGTGATTTCATTGCTTTGATAACTCCGGCGGGGGTGCGCATATCATATAACTGGCGCAGCGGAATAAGCATTTCTGCGGGCAGCAACGATAAAATTACAGTGGCGGCCAGGGCGCGCGCCAAACTGCCAAAGGCCTCGGCTGCCGGCGGCTCATCGTGGTTTTCCGTAAAGTATATGCTGTTGCGGATAAAATCAGCCGGAGCAGCTTTAATAAAATTTATTAAATCAACTACCTTACCTTGAACCAACAGGTCATAGGGATGCTTGTCATAAGTCTTTAAACCAAAACGCTGCAGGGCGCCGGCCCGGCCGTCCCAAGGGTGACCATCTTTGTCTTCAACTTCATAAGTCTCTGCTGCCACCAACATCTCCGGACTTATTTTATTCTTTGCCTGCATAAATTCTTCCCAGAAATCCCTCGGCATTAATTTCTCCTCGAACTCCTCCCAGCTTATTCCCAAGGCGTATATCCATGTGGCATAGATGTGCTGCTTTAAAGCCAAGTAGGCCAAGTCCGCCCTTATGCCGCCATTTAGCGTGAGATCGGCAATGATCCTAAGAACCTTTTTGATCATAAAGTCACGCGCCCGGCTATCCCAGAATTTTATCTGCGCCAAGTTTATCATCGGGCAATCAAAGGGGCTGATACGGGCGTGCTGCAAAATTATTCCGCTCTTTCTCAGACGGGAAAAGGCGCGGCCATTGGTGTCTTCGGGATAATATCTTTTGGCTGCATTGTGAAAACTTTGCTCATCGTGAGTAATCGCCAAACCCGGGACGCGGGTGATTAAACCTGAATCAGCGGCAATATGATTGGTAACTAAATCAGACATTACTTTTATACCCATTGTCTTAAGCAAAACGGACACTTTCTTAAATTCAGCGGCAGTGCCGATTTGGGGATCAACAACATAATCAGCCACATCATATCCCGAGGCAAGGCGTTTAATGCCTTTCTCGCCGGCAGCTTTACTAAAATGTTGCATCAGCCAATACGAACGCCGGCTTCTGGCCCAAGGACATTTAAGCCAAATATACCCTGCGCCCAAAGAAGCCAACCATTCCCAGAAGGCCGCAGGCACTTGGCTGAGTTTTCCATAAGTCGCGCACAGCGCCCGGGCATCTGCCTCTATAATGGCGGGCGAGGCCGCCGCGCAAAGCGGGCGAGCCATCGCCTCGCCCTTAACGGTGGGCGAGGAGGCCGGCGCCTTCTCAGTTACCGGACTCGAGCTATCGTCCGCGCCAAAGATTTCATGGAAAAATTCTAGTGCGGAGATAATCCGGCCTTTGTTTATGGCGGCATCCTGCAGAAATTCCTCAATCCTCAAATCCATATTTTGCGGCCAAGGCAGGATGCCGCTGACAATTCCTTCGACTTCAAGACCAAAAGTCACAATTCCACTTTGGGAAACCACGATATTGAACTGCGGATGATGCACGAAAGATGTAAGATTATAAAGATCGGGGTAGGGTGCCGACGGGAAAGGTGATGCGGCGGGATACACGCGACAGACTATATTTAAATCACCGGGCTGATTATCATTGTGAAGATTATCATCAATTTTAGCCACAGCCCAATCCCTGCCTGATTTTATAATCACCATCCGGATACCCGTGGTATCGGCGATTCCGGCAAATTCACGATAATCTTTTAAGGTCGGCTCACGGTCTAATAAGAGATAAGTCGTCTGTTGCTGTGACGGTGAAACAAGAATTTCTCTTGCCCCCTGAGGAGTGTGGACAGTGGATACCGTCTTAAAAGATGGCGTCCCGAGAGGTTGTTCAATCATTATCGCGGTAAGCAAATCAAAAACTAAAGGCTTTATTTTCTTTAGTATTTCCTGCGCCACGAACCGATATTCAGCACGATATTCAAAATCGGTAAAACCCAAACCAGAAAACTGACGAAGATAGTAGGCAAGTTTTTCTGGTTTTGCGCCGTCGAGCATTACCTCAACAACGAAAGTAAGCAAAAGCTTCTGCATGGCAGGAATGCCATACTCGCTCATCGCTCCAAAATAAAGTATGCACGGCAGGCAATACCACACCTGCGCTAATTCCCGATGGAAATAATTCGTGTGGGATTGGTTAAGGCGGTTTAGAAATTCCTTGTAAAAGGGATCTCCAGTCATAAATAGAGGGTGTGTCGCCAGTAGTCTTTGCAGATTCTGCGCGATGTAATCTTGGCTAAAGCTTCCCGCTGGCGAGGAATTAGTGCTGCACGCTTCAAGCTTCATGCTACACGCCAACTTATCTGTGTTCATCGCTTTTGAATCTGTGTTAATCGGTGTTACGGCGGGCGAGGAGGCCTGTCGGCTTTCAGCCGCCGGGATCTCCGAAGCCTCGACTCGGCCTTCGGCCGAGGCGGGCGAGGAGGCGGGCGTTACAGCTTCCCACGCATCAATCTTTTTCAATTCTCCATTATCACGCATCTGCTCAGCCTTCAATATATGCACACCCAACGCATATTCTTCAAAACCCGCACCCTCGCCTACTTTAGCATCGCAGACCAAACAAAAATTCCAGTGCGCAACGCCGGTCACCGTACAATTATGCGTCTCACCTTTTATTTGGATTTGGAATTTCTCACCAACGCCGATTTTAACTTTATTGCCTGACTCATCAGCTGTCTGCACTGGCTCCCGTTCAATTCTTAAGCCCAGACTGGCAAGACTACTAAAGGCATACGCAACTAATTTCCCCAATCGCCGGGAAGTTTTAAAATCATGCCGGCCAAGGACTGTGTCTGTCCACGCGGGAACCGGCAATAGTTTAACTCTTTTATCCGACGCCCCAAACAAAACTGCCCTTCCCTTAGGGCCAAAAGGCGTAAAAATCTGTACGATGTCTCCGGCTTTTAAATCAACCGGCGCCAGAGGCGGCTTTCTGCCTTCCCAATATTTGATAAGCCGAAGTGGGTCATAACTAAAGACAAATATTAACTTGCGCAAGTTACGCGAAGAATTACTATCCATACTCGAAAACACTTCTAAGATTATGCGGGCAGTATCCATACTGCCATACGGGCTTATTTCCAGATCACAGAAAAGTATGCTCTGATAACCTTGCAAATCTGCCTGCTCAAAAGTCTGCTTGGCTTTGCGCGCAAACTTACTAAGGCATTGAATGACGAATAGCTGTTCGTCTTGCCTGCCCCAAGACCTCGACAAATCAATAACCTTTGCACCCCCCATTGTCTCCAAATCTTTTAGCGAATATTCTGTTAAAGCAAAACCTCTCCCATCAACTGGCGAGAAAATCAAAGCCTTCAATAGGCTGTGTTGATTATTTAACCTAAGGGTTCGCCTTAATATTTGCTCTTCGTTCATTTGCGAACCAACGAAGATCACCGGACTTTGTTCCCTTTTCAAGGCCGCCAAGGCTTGCCGTTGCATTTTCCGGACAACATCAGCGCCTTCTTCAGAACTAAACAAACTCAGGAAATGCTCCGATAGCGGCACCCCTCCTACCCTGCTAAACCACTGGAAGGTCTTGACAATCTCAATCTCAAAATCTTTAAAGACGTGGAAACCGAATAAATCAGAATCCAAATGCGCGCTGGGCAAAACCTTGAATAGCAAAAACTTGGCAAATAAATTGTGGGAGAAGTCAACAATCGCGGGGTCATCTGCATTACGCGGAAGCTTAAGACCAAATTCTTTAGCGAAATTCTGTCCGAATGGCGATGCCTTTATCAGCAGATCATAGACATTCTGCGTCCAGCGGCCTCCGGCAAGAATGCCTGCGTTAAAATCAACATAGTTCATCAGCAGGGCTTCCCAGAGCAGCCCTTTCATAATGTATCTGGCGCGCGCATAGCCCGCTTGGATTGCCCGCTCTATAAAACGCCTGCATTCTGACTCATTAACTAACCTGTAAATACCCATATTCTGGTCATAGTAAATAAAGGCGACTGGCTTTGAGGCTATCTCACTCAATGCCTCGGATGATCCATCTGGGCCTAATCTCAAAGCTACCCTGACATTCTTGATGAAAGTTCTGCTCAAAATTCCGTAGGGCTTTAAACCTTTATATCTCTTGGCCGGCGAGGAGGAATTATCCTCTCCAGCCTCAAAGGCCTGCAGGGCTGCTGGGTCCGCGGGATCGGCTTGCCTCGCCTCAAAAATAATTTGATATAATCTCTCATCCCGTCTTCTTTGTAACCCCCGCAGTATTTCAAAGGGACGCAGATCTTCAATGTCTTCGCGCTTATAGCGGGTCTTAATGCAATCGCAAGTTTGCGCAAAGGTTTCCAAAGGAACCTGCCTTAACACTACCAACTTCTGATAGCTGCTGCCTGAATCAGCAACATCAGACACGATGATGATGGCTGCCAATAATTTTAGGGTGGCTGGGTCTAACTCTAATTGCGAAGCATAAGGCAGACGCTGAGCAAAAATCTGATAATCCTGATGTCCGGCAACCAACAACCCAATATCCGGCGGATAATCAATCTCCCATTCTGTCAGCTTATCCAAAGATATCTGCCCGTGGTTAAGCACGGCTGCGACAACCGGTTCCGGGATATTAAAACCTTGTCCAAAAATATGCCGCAATAATTCCATATACAGTTTTACCGGCTGCGCCTTTTCCTCCGGGGTTAGCGGCGTGCCCCTAAACGCTTCAACTCTTGCGAAAATTCCGGTTGGCCCAAAAAGAAATGGCTCTGGCCGGCTGTCTATAGGCTGGCTCCTGACCATTTGCGCAAAGGCTATAAATTCTTCGAAATAATGATATCTGATGATATGGCCCAAATCATGAATCAGGCAGGCATACTTGAGAAACTTAACTGCCTTATCCATTGAGCTTAAAACCTCGATCTCCTCAGCTATCCTCAAGGCGATTCCCATCATATTTTTGACATGCGCTTGGGTATCCGCGGTATATCTTTGAAGAATTTCAGGCGGTTTTATGTCCAAGAGATGACGGCGAGCCGGCGAGGAGGCGGGTTTTAGAAGGTTACTATGGAATTCGGGGGACACAATACTTAATTTCACCAATTCCACCGTGCCAATATCCCGCGCCGGCGAGGAGACAGCATCAATAGCAAAAACGCCTTGACTTCCGGCGGGAAATGGGCTATATATACTTCTGGAGGACGAACCAAAATGAAGATTGAAACGATCGAGAAGATTAGGAAGAATTTCAGAAATGAGTGGCTGCTTATTGGGATAAAGAGCACGAGAAACTCCCACCCTATTTCTGGCTGGCTCATAGACCACAGCCCGGACCGGACGACGATTTACAAAGAGATAGCCAAGTATAACTCCAAGTATTCCGTTTTTGTCACTTACTCCCAAGACAATCTTCCCAAAGGATACGCCGCGGCCTTCAATGCCGATGTCTAAATATCCGCTTAATCCCAATCTAAACTTAATACCGATAAACATAGCTTTGAAAGGCAACAAAGGTAAACCAGTATTCCTGACTATGGCTATGGATACCGGCGCAAGCTTAAGTAGCATACCCAGCGATGCGGCGATAAGTATAGGATGCGACCCCACCAAATCCCTTCGCAAGATTGAGATTATTACGGCCAGCGGCACTGAATATGTAAGCATAGTTACCATCCCCCGCATCAAAATTTGGGATACTGAACTTAAGAATGTAGATGTAATCTGCCTCGATATGCCTCCCAAAAGCACGGTCAGCGGGCTGCTGGGGCTCAACATTCTCAAGGAATTCGATATCTCCCTCAAATTCCATTCCAAAATCTTGGAAATCACAAAGTAATTCTCGTTTCTCCTTGCGGCGGGCGAGGAGGCCTTCAGCATTTTTATGCTCTTTACGGCGTCCTGAAAACGCAGGCGCAAGATATATTCTCCGGCGCTTAAGCGAATATGGTTTTCATTTAAGCCATTCCAGCGCAAATGGTGCGTCCCGGCCGGCTTAACCTCATCCGCCAGAGCAACCACTCGCTGGCCGAGCAGATTATAAATAACCACACTCACCCGTCCACTCTGCGGCAGGTAATAATCTATTTGCGTAATATCATCAAAGGGATTGGGATAATTTTGACTAAGCTCAATCTGCCGCAGAAAAGGAGAATCTTTATAAGCCGCCACTGATAGCGCTGAGTCATCCAAAAATATTCTGTCTCCAAGGTTGCCGTAGGAAAAATATTGCGGTATCTCAAAGGGCGGGAAGTATTCATTGGCTGCTGCAAAATCAAAGGCCTCTTTGATGCTGCGCCTGCCGTCAGCATTAACATCCGCTAAAGCCGGATTGCCAGTTGAGCCGGGAAAACTCTCTCCGGCCAGCGCGCTGATGACATTGCGGATAAACCAGTTTCCCCACGAGAAGGTCTCTTCTTCTGAGGCGGCCAGCACCACCCGGCCGAGGCCGCTCAAATCCTCGATAAAGCCGCCGCTAAAACACGGCTCCATAACCACCACTATGCACAGCGCCTGAATCGGCTCAAGATAACTGCGGTATTCATCGTCGGTAATCTGCGCGCCGGAGATACTAAAGGTCTCGTCAATACTTACCCAATCATCCATATCTCCATCGTTATTAACATCCAAACCGTCGAACAAACCATTATTATCCAAATCAGTCCCGTTAGCCTTAGGGTTAGGATCAGCCGGGTCAAAGTTTAAAACAATATCAAGACGATTGTCGAGGCCAATATCCAAAATGGAATAAGAAAACTCAAACCCCTTTGGCATGCGGGTATTTACCCAGCGGATATTGTCATTAACCCAGTCCGGCTTGCCCCAGTCATCCGGATCAAAGGCGTCAGTCACTGGATCATAAGGCGGCACGCCGTCTTTATCGTAATCAAACTTTTCGCCAAGTTCGATGTCGATTATGCCATCCTGATTGTAATCGCCCTGCAAACAGTCTTTGATTTCTTCAATGAAGGGATCGTCGTCGCTTATTTTCACAAAATCAGTTTCCGGAAAATGGCTGACGAATTTGTGGCGGTAATAACTGAACCGGGGGAAAGCAAGGTCTTTTTCATAGACCCGCCATACATCCATTCCATGGTTGCCGCGATAATTTCCGCCGGTAAATAAAGCGCGCAGCCTAAAATCTTTCTCCAGATAATCCTGCTCGTCGCTGGAATCAACCGAGGCAAAACCATCGAGATAACCGTAAAGGGGCGAGGCATATGCGGTAAGTTGCTTCTCGCCCAGATAACCCGAACCATGGTCAGTAACAAAATTAATCACTTTATCATCTGCGTCAACCCGGCCGGCTAACTCTGCGATAACCTTTTTAAGATTCTGCCGCGAAGCCGGATACTCATTCACATCGCCATTGGTCAGATGAACCCGGCCGGATCCCTCTAAGATATAGATATTCTTCTCGGGGACGCCGTAGTGTTGGTGAAGCATTTCATAAGCATATTGGATATCCTTCCAGTATCTTTCTTCGTAAGAGCCATTAATCAACAGGGCGTAACGCTGACGAATTCCGTCGGCGGGTTTTTGCGCGTAAGCCTCAGTCTTAGCCTGCGCCAATTCAGCCTCGGTCAAGAAAATCGGCTTGCCTTCTCCCTCTTTTACCCAGACCGTAGTGGTTGCCAAAGGCATTTCTGCGCCTGACTCATCAAAGGCCCGGAAGGTGGCGGTATAGACGCCTGCCTCTTGAAAGATATGCGTGGCTTGCCCGC
>JBMONJ010000101.1:0-9829 GCA_049324655.1 Candidatus Omnitrophota bacterium
CGTCTTTATCTTTCTGGCCCGCTATCTTATCCGCAAGGTCGCCTGAGGGAACAGCAATTCCCGCTAATTTAAAGGAATGAGGGTGGGTTGTGCGTTGTGAGTCGAGTTGCGGGAATGAGTTGTGGGGAATAGCTTTTGCCTCACAACCCATAACCCATTACCCGACCCATTACTCACAACTCACCCACATTACTCACAACTAAAAATTAATAGCGATAAACTCGCCTTGCCCTTCCGCCCAAGAGACAAGCCAACTCGTAGTTAATAGTGCCGGCCAAGCGGGCCAATTCTTCCAAACTAATTTCCTCTCTGCCTTCTCTCCCTACCAATGTCACCGTGTCTCCAGTGCGAGCCGAATAAAAATCTCTCAGGTTAACCATTAACTGGTCCATGCACACTCTTCCCACGACGGAAAAACGCCGGCCCTTATAAAGAACCTCGGACCGATTAGATAAGACACGCAAGTAGCCGTCATTATACCCTACGGGCAAAGTGGCGATCAGCGAAGGCGCGGGGCAAAGATAAGTGCGGCCGTAACTAATGCTTCTTCCTTGCGGGGTGTGTTTAAGGAAAATTATCTTTGATTTGAAGGTCAGGGCGGGCCTCAGGCTGATTTTGCCTTTAAGGCTGTCGTGCGGATAAAGACCGTAGAGCATGAGGCCCGCCCTGACCATATCCAAATGACTCTGCGGAAAACCAATTTTTCCCATGCTATTGGCCACATGATAAATGGGAACTTTTATTCCCAAACCTTCTACTTCTTTTATCAGCCGTTTAAAATCGTTAATCTGTTGTTGTGTAAAATCCGTGTCGCTGTCTGCGCAGGGAAAATGGGTGTACATCCCTTCGATAAAAATTCCGGGAAGGTGAAGGATTTTTTTAATAAACCCCAGCGCCTCCTCATGCCAAACTCCCAACCTGCCCATTCCCGTGTCTACCTTTAAATGAACCTTGGCCTTGCCGCGGTGTCTTGCGCAATAGCGGCTTAAGGCCTTGGCCACTGCTTCGTCACAGACCGTCGCGGTTAGATTATTTTTAACCACAACTTCGGCAAACTGTGGCAGGATATTTTCAAAAAGCAGCGCCGGCGTGTGCACTCCCGCGCGGCGCAATTCTATTCCCTCCTCAATACTGGCCACCCCCAGATAATCGGCTTTTAACTTTACCAGCCGGCGGGAAACCTCCAACATCCCGTGACCATAGGCATCGGCCTTGACCACGCAGAGGACTTTGACATTTTTGCCGACGATTCTTTTTATCAGCCGAAAATTATGCTCAATGGCCTTAAGATTAATCTCAACCCATGTAGGACGGTATGTCTTTTCTGAAAATTGTCTCATATTATTTTCTCAATCTTATCTGGCATTCTTTGGGGTAAAGGTAAATAGGAACCAGTTTAGACACATCATTGAATTTACCGCAAGCGAAGCGAAGTTGAGCCAATCTTGCCAAATTGCCCGCGCGGGGAAAATCCCTGATTCCCCTTTTGTCACCAATAAAAGTATAATCTCCGGAAAGTGTTTTCAGTAAGCTGTCCAATTCCGTCAACAGATACGGGGAGGTGCGCCTCAGCTTGCCGCCGGAAAAAGAATAGGTTGCAGCGTAGACATTGTCACGCTTGGCATCCATCATACAGCATATCTTATTGGCAGCGCCTTGCGCTGCCATTGCCAAGACATCCAAGCTGGAAATACCGACGAGCGGCTTGTTCAAGGCCATAGCCAATCCCTTGGCAGTGGCCAGACCGATTCTTAATCCGGTGAAAGAACCCGGGCCTAAACCAATCGCCAAACCATCAAGTTGTTGCAAGGCAGTCTGCTGTTCTTTGAAGAAACTCTCGATACTCGGGATGATGCGCTCGGAAAGCAAGTTACCCAGCAAGGTGCTTTCTTCAGCTATTTCTCCGTCGCTAAATAACGCCAGACTGAAATTAGAGGTTGAAGTGTCAAAGGCCAAAAGTCTCATAATCTGCTCAATAGCTCCCTGTGACGCCTACCCTTCGCTAATAGTTTGATGAGGCGCTTTTGCCCACCTATGTGAACAAGTTCAATCTTAAGATAATCTTTGGGCAAAAGCGCCCCCATCTTTTCTGCCCATTCAATAACCGAAACCCCGTCGGCAAATACAAATTCTTCATACCCGATATTACAAATCTCTTGCGCATCCTTTATCCGATAAAGATCGAAATGATACAACGGCAGCTTACCTGTATATTTGCGCATCAGGATAAACGACGGGCTGTTGACCTGTGCCCTCTTCACCCCCAACCCTTCAGCTAATCCCTTGGCCAAGGTAGTCTTTCCGCTGCCCAGTTCGCCAAAAAGGCCAATTATCTCCTGTCCTTGCAACAAGCGGGAGATTCTTTTCCCTAAGAAAACAGTTTCCTTGGCACTATTTGTAATTATCTTTTTCATCAGCGAAAATGCTCAAATCCCGCTTCCTTAATCCGCAGCGGCCTTAATTTTCGGTCGTACAAAATCAGCCCGCATTGCCTCGAGGCAATCTGACCGATGCAATTGAAAGAAAACTTTTTCTCTGCCTTAAGTTTCCTTACCAGCGCAGCTGCCTTGTCTGCGTCGAGGGTAAAGAGCAGCTCGTAATCTTCTCCTTCATAAAGTGCGGACTTTAAGCTCGCTCCCTTAGAAAGCAAGATTAGCTCTTCAAACAATACCGCCCCCTTGTCGCTTTTATAGAGCAGGCGCTTTAAATCCTTTATCAAACCGTCGGAGATATCGAGCATCGCACTGGGCTTAAAATTTTTCACCAGAAAACGCGCCGCTTCAATACGGGGGATAAATTTAAGATGCTTTTCGCTCTTAAAAGAATTACCCAGCGCTGCGCTCGTGAATATCAAATCTCCGGCCTTGGCGGTACTCCTTAAAGTCAAATATTTCTTTTCTACTTCACCCAGCAAGGCAATACTAATAAAGGTCGGTCTGGCGCGACTGGTTTCTCCGCCAACCAGATTCACCTTAAATTGGCCAGCCAAATCATTAATCCCCTGAAAAATGCCCAACGCATAATCCACCGGCTTATCTGCGGAGATTCCCAAAGTGATTACGGCATGGCGAGGTATCCCGCCCATTGCCGCGATATCGCTTAAATTTCTGGCCAAGGCCTTTCTGCCGACGAGAAAGGCCGGCGTTTCTTTTTTGAAATGCGTTCCCTCTACCACGCAGTCGGTCTTAAATAAAAGATATTTATCTTTGGTGAAAGCCAGCACCGCCGCATCATCACCAATGCCGGCGATAACCGAGGCGTCGGTTTTTATCTGCGCAGCGATTTGCCTCATCAATCCGTCTTCTTTTAAATCCTTAAGCCTTAGCATCTTTTAAAATGCGCTGAATATTTTTTATATATGGTGGCCGGATAATCCCTTTTTCAGTAATGATCGCGGTAATGAGTTGATTTGGAGTTACATCAAACGCCGGATTATAAACCTTTATCCCCTTTGGGGCAATGGCCCGGCCCATAATCTGCGTGACCTCTTTAGAGTCGCGCTCTTCAATGGTAATCTGTTTTCCGCTTTTTATTTTCAAATCAAAACTCGTCGATGGCGCCACTACATAAAAAGGTAGGCAATGGAATTTAGCCAAGACCGCCAGATTATAAGTGCCGATTTTGTTGGCCGCGTCGCCATTGGCAGCAATGCGGTCAGCGCCGGCAAAGACTTTATCAATTCTGCCTTGCGCCATTAAAGTCGCGGCCATATTATCGCAGATAAGCGTAACCGGGATCTTTTCGCGCTGCAACTCCCAAGTAGTCAGCCGCGCGCCCTGCAATAACGGTCGAGTCTCACAGGCAAACACGGAAAATTTTTTCCTTTGCTCTTTAGCGCGATACATTACACCCAAGGCAGTGCCATAATCGGCAGTAGCCAAGGCGCCGGCATTACAAACCGTCAATAGGCGGTCGTTATTCTTAATCAGGGCGGCGCCGAAACCTGCCATCTTGCGGCAGAGTTCTTTATCCTCATCAAGAATCTTAAGCGCAGTTTTTAAAAGAAGTTTTTTGACTTGCGCAACGGGGAGACGAGAATTCTCCCGCACAACCATCCTCATTCTTTCCAGGGCATTAAAAAGATTCACTGCCGTGGGCCGCGAGGAGGCGAGATACTTTATTACCCCGTCAATTTCGCGCTTAAATTCCGTGAAACTTTCCGTGTGACGATGCTGCACGCCGAGGATCACGCCCAAAGCTCCAGCAATTCCAATTGCCGGCGCGCCCCTTACCTGCAAGGTCTTTATCGCCTTCCAGAGCGTCTTTATCTCCTCGCAATAAACATATTCGAGCTTATGCGGGAGTTTTCGCTGGTCAATGATTCTGATTTTATTTCCAGTCCATTTGATAGTTTCAATGGTCATATTTTACGCAGATTAGCGCAGATTATCCCGCCCAGCTTAAAATGAATGTGGCGGGAATTCTGGAATTCTGGGGACACATCACTTAATTACAGTTTTCGTATTGCGTATCGCGTATCGCGTAGCTTAGCCAACTGTTTCCAGCGATTAGCGGATAGCGATTAGCAATTAGGTATGTGTCCCCGGAACCCCCGGCTCTTGGAAATGCTGGGGCAAAAAGTGGCCAGCTGGCCACTTTTTGCCCGCTCACGCAATACGCCCTACGCGATACTAAACATGTGTCTTGGTGTCGCGGTGTCCTGGTGTCTTATATCCCTGCCAGTCTTGCCAGCAAACTTTTCTTTATACTCACCGCCCCATACGGACACACCTCTTTGCAGCAGGCGCAGAGGACGCAGCGGTTAAATTCCACCACCATTTTATCCTGCCTACGGGAAATGGCATTGGCCGGGCAGGCCTTAAGGCACACTTCGCAGAGTCGGCATTTATCTTTGTCAAATTGCACGCGGAAACGCACTAACCATTTGCCTACTTTCAAAACCGGTTTGGGCATCCGGTTTAGAATCGAAAGCTGAGGCAATTTATAATCCGGAACAATTGCCTCTTTAAGATCTTCTCCGACGATTTCGATCTCATCCAAATTCATAACCCCTAAGCCACGGGCGGCCGCTTCTTTGGTAGTTAAAATATCCAGCGGCCGCAAGCCCATAATCGTTGCCAATACGCTGTCTACCGCCACGCCGTCACTACCAGCGATAATTAACCCTAAGTTACGCGGGATGCCGCCGCTGGCCGGACCGTCGCCTTCCAAAGAAACCACTCCGTCCACAATGGACAAAGTCGGCCGGACAATCCCATAAATATCCGCCAACACTTTAGAAAAATCATAATTACTCAATGCCCGGCGATGTAATTCGGTCTTAAACAAGCCGGGCACCAAGCCAAAAAGATTTTTTAGGGCGCCGGTTAAAACCGTAAGGTCGTGGGTTTTGAATTTGGGCAGCGAGATGATGCGATTACATTCTTTTATCCACGGCGTAAGCGCGTAGCCGTCAACTATTATGCTTTGGTCAAACGCCAAAAGTAGCACACCTTCTTCATAGGCGACCTTTTTTATCCCGGTCTCCGCATAGACGCGGTTTACGTCCTGCGGCGTGCCCCACACGCTGGGACTGTCTCCCAAGAAAATTTCCGCGCCGGTTTGCTTTACCAAGCGGATAACCGCGCGGATGAATTCCGGATGGGTGTCAATAGCGGTTTCCGGCTTGGCCGCAGACAGCAGGTTGGGCTTGATTAAGACCTTATCGGTTTTCCCGACGAAGTTTTCAATGCCTCCGATTAAATCCAGCGATTTTTTTATGGCGGGAAATAATCCGGCAAAATGGTAGGAAGGACATTTTACTATTGAAACTTTGGAAAGCATACGCGTTACTCAATTCGCGGGAAAAGCGGTTTGCCTTTGACGATGGAGTCTGCTTTGACTTGCTCTAAAATCGCTGCGGCAGTTGCCGGCATAAAGGGCAGGATGTCCTTAGCCACCTCGCTTATGACTTCTACCAAAAGCCGGATAAAAGCCTCAAGCTCTCTGGTCTTGCCTGCTTTGGAAAGATTCCAAGGTTTTTTATCCTCGATGTATTTGTTGGCAAGGTTTACCAGGCCCCACAATTTTTCCAGCGCCAAGCTGAAGTTGAAGTCAAGCTCGGCGCTTAAGGCCGCCGACAGTTCTTGCCCGGCGGCCTTAAGCGCCGCAAAAATCCTCTCACCCGCATTATCCAATTCTCCGGCGGGTGGGACTTTGCCGGAGAAATATTTTTCCACCATGGTCAAAGTCCGATACACTAAGTTCCCAAAGTCATTGGCCAAGTCCGCATTGTAGCGTTTAGTTATCGCATCTTCAGAGAAATTCCCGTCAAGCCCAAAGGAGACATCCCGCAAAAGAAAATAGCGATAGGTATCCACACCAAACTGTGCGGCCATTTCCAAGGGATTGACCACATTACCTCGCGATTTGGACATCTTGGTATCGGCGATAAGCCACCAGCCGTGGGCCACTACGGAATCCGGCTGGCGGATCGAGAGCGCCTTTAACATTATCGGCCAGTAAATGGCGTGTTGACGCAAGATGTCCTTGCCGACCAAGTGGATAACTTCAACATCATCTTCCCACCAATTCGAGCTGTAACGGCCGCCTCCGAATTTCCCGACGGCGCTGATATAATTTATCAAAGCGTCAAACCACACATAGACCACATGCCCCGCACTAAAGGTCAAAGGTATACCCCAGCTTAATCGCTCTTTAGGACGAGAGATGCATAAGTCAGTGAGGCGATTTAATTTTAAAAAACTTAAGACCTCATTTCGCCGCATCTGTGGCCGGATAAATAAAGGATTCTCTTCAATATGACTTATCAGCCAGTCCTGATATTTGGAGAGCTTAAAAAAATAATTGGTCTCGTTTATCTTTTCCAGCGGCCTTTTACAGTCCGGGCACAGCGTTTCACTTATCTGCGACGGGGGCCAGAAGGTTTCGCAGGGCGTGCAATACCAGCCCTCATATTTATCCTGATAAATATCGCCGTTATTAAAAAGAATCTCCAAGGCCTTCTGCACCGTCAAGGTGTGCCGCAGTTCAGTAGTGCGGATAAAATCATTGTAAGTAATATTCAACTTCTTCCACAAGTCCCTGAACTGCGGCACAATCCTATCCACGAATTCCTGCGCCGGCACCCCGGCTCCTTCTGCCGCCTTCTGGATCTTCTGACCGTGCTCGTCGGTGCCGGTTAGAAACCAAACCTTGTCTTCGCCCAAAACCCGACGATAGAAACGCGCCAGCGTGTCCGCGGCAATGGTGGTGTAGGAATGCCCGATATGCGGGGAGGCGTTCACATAATAAATGGGGGTGGTGATATAAAATTTATTCTTCATTTGTAGGTGACCTCGACTATCTTGGCGTCAACGCCAAGGCCTACCTCAACCTTGACCTTGCGTTTTAAAATATCCACGGCTATGACCTTACCCTTGCCTTCGGCAGTGGTTATTTTCTCCCCTTCTCTTGGCAAATCCTTGGCAAGCGACTTATAAGTATCGAATTCATAAGCCAGACAGCACATCAGCCTGCCGCAAACCCCGGAAATCTTCGGGGGATTCAAAGGCAACCCCTGCTCCTTGGCCATACGAATAGTCACCGGCTCAAAGTCCTTTAAGAAACGAGCACAGCAGAGTTCCCGGCCGCAATTGCCAAAACCGCCGATCATCTTGGCCTCGTCCCTGACGCCGATTTGCCGCAGCTCAATTCTTGCCCGGAAAATCCGCGCCAAGTCCTTAACCAGTTCGCGAAAATCCACCCTTCCTTCAGAGGTAAAATAAAATATAAGCTTGGAGCGGTCAAAGGAATATTCCGCGTCAATCAGTTTCATATCTAACTTGTGCTCGGCGATCTTTTTCTCGCAGGTTAATACCGCCTCTTTTATTTTCTGTTTGTTGTCTTCAATCTGTTTTAAATCGGCATCGGCGGCCAGCCTCACCACCTTACGTAAAGGCCCTTCTAATTTGGTTGGGGCATTGGCGCCCCAGTCGCAAATCATATATCCGAAATCAAGACCCCGCTCCGCCTCGACGATAACGCAGGCGCCGATGGATAAAGACAACTCCCCGGCCTCAAAAAATGACGCCACACCCGTTCCCCGTAACTTAACTTGCACTACCCTGGCCATATTATTTCCTCACCTTCAGTGATTACAATGATTAAGTGCTGAGTTGGCGATGATTTCAGTGATTAAAAACTGATTACAGTGATAGTCGGCTCATTGCCCAAACTCATCACTGTAATCTTCTTTTAATCACTGTAATCACTGTTAACAATCTTTGCCCGCAGCACCGCAAAACTTACCTTGGTATTTACATTCTGTTCGTTTAACGCCAATGCCGCGGTGATATCTGACATTATGTCTAACAGGTCTAAAAAGTCAAAACTAAACCGCATTCTCTCAAGCTCGCTTTCCCGGCCACGGTTTATCAGCCATTGTCTCTCCATTCCAACCTTCAACATCAAAATATCCCGAAACCAGCCCAAAAGGAAATTCAGATTTTCCTTAAGGCGCGCGCGGTCTTCAAAGAGATCGCTGCCGAAATACCTTTCGTTTATTGCCGGGTTTAAAAAGGCCTCTAAAAAGGCATTGTGGCGCGCCAGGCTGTCTGTTGGCAGCTCGTCAGACTTTAGCGTAGGAAATAAAAATTTCTGGCAGCGGGAAAGTATGGTCGGCAAAAGCTGATCCGCGTGGGCAGTAGTCAGAATTATCAGGGTATCCTTGGGCGGTTCTTCCAAGGTTTTTAACAAGGCATTGCCGGCTTCGACGGTCAGACGCGAGGCCTCCTCGATGATAAAGACCTTTTGTCTTCCCTCGTAGGGCCGAAGCTGCGTCTGCCTTTCCATCTGCCGCACCACATCAATTTTTATGGTGCCGCTTTCATCGCTTTCTATCCAGTGCACATCCGGGTGCGTTGAATTCTCTATTCTTTCGCAGGAAGAACAACTCCCGCAGGCGCCGCCGTTCCCTTGAAGGCAATTTACACTTTTCGCCAGATATTTGGCGATAAGGGTTTTACCTGAGTCTTGCGGCCCAATAAATAAGAGGGAACTGGCCAGCCTTTCTTTTTTTAAGGCCTGAAGCAGCCGGTCCTTTGCTTTCTCTGTCCCAATCATAAAACTTAAATTTAGGGTCCATCATAGCAATTTATCGACATAACGGCGGATTATTTCCTGCGTGTGATTGCGAAATTTCTGCACTGGAATTATCTTCATCCGCCGGGGTTCTTTTCTGACCAAGGCAAAATAGCCACGCCTCACCCGACGGTGAAAAGCGATTTTTCTTTGCTCAATGCGATCTTTATTTTTCCCGACGCGGCGCAAGCCCTCTTCGGGTGGAATATCCATCAGCAAGGTCAAATCCGGTTTTATACCTTGCGTGGCCAGCGCGCCGATACTGCGGATTAATCCCAAATCCAATCCACCGCCATATCCCTGATAGGCAAGGGTGGCGTCCAAGAAGCGGTCGCAGATGACGAATTGGCCTTTACTTAGCGCGGGCTTGATTACTTCTTCTACCAATTGCGCCCGGCTGGCCAGATACAAAAGCATCTCGGCGACCAAGGTCATTCTTTTATTGGCCGGGTCAAGGAGAATCTTGCGGATCTTCTCGCCGATTTCAGTGCTGCCGGGTTCGCGCAGAAAAACCACGGCGCGGCTCTTCTTGCGCAGATAATTACACAAGAGCCGCGCCTGCGTGCTTTTCCCCGACCCTTCCGAGCCTTCAAAGGTGATGAATTTACCAGTCATGATTTTTGTATTGCGTACGGCGTATAGCGTATCGCGTTTTTTCGCTCGAAAAACGCCTGATTCGCTTTTACAATTTTCTCCGCCAAGTGGTGCCTTCTTTGGTATCCTCTAAGATAATGCCTTTTGCTTCAAG
>JBMONJ010000102.1:0-9738 GCA_049324655.1 Candidatus Omnitrophota bacterium
TTTGGTGCTTGTAATTTGGAATTTCGAAAATCAAAACTTGCTAAAAACTGCCTACGCAACTTCTTTCAAATACTTGCTGAACGCAGCTTTGGCCTTGGCGTAAGAATCGATGTGCCCGATATCAAACCAATCGCCCTTAAACACATAACCGTACACCGGCTCTTTGCGATGCAGCCAATCTATGTAATCGCCGGAGACATCCCGGCGGTGTCCTAACGCTAAGTAGGCACTAATATCCTTAAGCGACGCCTTAGGGAAATAATACAGGCACATCGCTATAAGGGTAGAGTCCGGTTGTCGGGGTTTCTCAACGAATGAGGCGAGCCGGCGCTTACCGTCGGTAGAAACCACGCCGAACTTATGCGCCTCGCTCTTGCGCTTTACATCAAACAGCCCAAGGGATACCCGCGGCGAATGCCGCCGGGCAAAACGGACGAATTCGGCAATATCAAAGGTAAACAAATTGTCTCCGCCCACCACTAAAAGATCCTCAGTAAGTCTCTGCCGTTTGATGACAAACTGGATATCGCCGATAGCGCCCCTGCGGTCCTGCGGACTCTTACTGCCGTCATTAATAATCTTAACCTTTAGACCAGCGAATTCACGGGGGCAACTTTTCTGCCAGGCTTTGAATTGCTTAAAGAAGCGCTCGTTGGTTACGACGAATATCCCGTTTAAATCTTTTAGCCCGCAGAGTTTGTCAATGATAAAATCAATCAATGGCCGGCCGCTGACCGATAACAGAGGCTTCGGCTGGTTTATCGTCAGCGGGTACAACCTGGTCCCGTATCCGGCGGCTAAGATTAAAGCTTTCATTTTCAGAAAAATAAAAATCTTTAACGCGAATTTCCGCAAATCTAACGCTAATTTACGCGAATAAATCATTCGCGATAATTTGCGTTGGATTCGCGACCATTTGCGTTAAAAATGTTTCCTATAACTCAAGGCGACAGGTCCGGCGCCAGCTCCTTTAATTTCTGCGCAGCAAATTCTTCAACCTCTTTTCCCGTCGCCAGACCCAGCGCAGTATCGGCTATTTCCTGCGCATCTTTAAAACTGACTTCGCGTATAAGCTGTTTTATCTTCGGAATAGCAATGGGCGGCATACTGAACTCATCTAAGCCCAGCCCTAAAAGCAAAAGCGCCAAGGCCGGTTCACCCGCCATTTCTCCGCACATCCCCACCCAAATGCCGTTATTGTGTCCGGACTCAATGATTATCTTAATCAGCCGCAGCACGCCCGGATGCGCCGGCTCGTAAAGATAGGCGATTTTTTCGTTGCTGCGGTCCGCGGCTATCGCGTATTGGATAAGATCATTGGTGCCGATAGAAAAGAAATGCGCCTCTTTGGCTAATAAGTCAGCGGTCAACGCCGCGGAAGGTACCTCAATCATTGCCCCCACTTCGATGTCCTCGTCGAATGGCTTGCGTTCTTTTCTAAGCTCGGCCTTGACCTCATCCAAAATCTTATTGGCCTGACGCAATTCTTCAATGCCGGAAATCATCGGATACATCAGTCGCAATTTCCCCCACACCGAGGCGCGTAATATCGCCCGTAACTGTACCTTAAAGATATCCGGACGGGCCAGACAGAAACGAATCGCCCGCCAGCCCAAAAAGGGATGCATATCGTGGGGTATCTCCAGTGAAGAAAGAAATTTATCTCCGCCCAAGTCAAGAGTGCGGATAATGACCGGGTTAGGCTTTATCGCCTCGGCCACATGGCGGTAGGCCGCGTAATGCTCTTCTTCCGATGGTAAATCCACGCGGTTCATATAAAAATATTCGGTGCGGTAAAGCCCGATTCCATTCACATTATAATTTAACACCGAAGGGATTTCTTCCGGCAATTCCAAATTGGCAGCTAACTGAACTTTTCTGCCGTCTCGGGTCTGGGCCGGCAGGTCCTTTATCTGGATAAATTTTTCCTTTGACTGCGCAAACTTGCGGTGTTCTTTTTTGTATCTGTCCAGCGTTTCGCGGGAGGGATTGACGACCACGACGCCGTTAATGCCGTCAATAATCAGGAAATCGCGGTTATTTATCTTGGCCGTTGCCTCCTCAAGACCGACGACCGCGGGGATCTCCAAAGACTTGGCCATAATCGCCGAGTGCGAAGTCCGGCCTCCGATATCGGTCGCGAAGGCAATAACATTCTTCTTGTGCATACTGGCGGTGTCCGACGGAGAGATGTCGTGGGCCACCACCACCATTTTCTCCTCCAGTGCCTCGAACCCCAGCGACTTTTTTCTGCCGGTGAAATTCTTTAAGACCCTTTTGCCAACATCATTGATGTCGCTGATGCGTTCCCTTAAGTATTCATCTTCTACTGCGGCAAAGACCCGCACATATTTCTTTAATACCTCGGAAAAGATATACTCCACGCAAACGCGCTCTTTCTTTATGCCAGTGATAACCTCTTCGATGAGCATACGGTCTTCCAGAACCAGAAGGTGGGCGTCAAAGATCTCGGCGTGATCTGTACCCATATCCGCGCTGATTTTGTTCTGCAGTTCCTTTATCTCCCGGCGCGTCTGAATCAGGGCCTCTTCTAACTTGGCGATTTCAGCCGGAATCTCGGCTTCCGTTATAACCCGTCGGGCAATGGCGATCTCTTCCTTACCCAGCATAAAGGCCGGACCAAAGGCAATGCCGGGAGCCGCGGGAATCCCTTTTAAGATGATCTCGTTCATATCTGTCACGCTATGGTATACCCGCCTTCGCTAAACAGCTTTCGCGTTTAGCTTCGGCGGGTTATCCGCCTAATCATTATTTCTTAAACGACATCCGCCGAAGCTCATACCATCATAGCGAAGGCGGATTATCTCACTCATCCTTACTCAGTATCCTCTCTAATTCTTCAATAGCCTTCTGGGCATCTTCGCCGTCGGCCTCAATCAAAATCGTAGCGCCCTTGCCGGCAGCCAACATCAAAATACCCATTATGGACTTGCCGTTAACCTTCTGCCGCCCTTTCTTGACGACAATGGCGGCGTCGTATTTGTTGGCGGTCTGCACAAAAAGGGCGGCCGGCCGCGCGTGCAGGCCCTGCTGATTCTTGATGATTAGTTGTCTGGCAATAAGCGGCATTTTATTTTATCTCTAAAGCCAGGCGACTCTTCCATTCCTGCCCCGGTTCCAATCTAATCCTCCACCAGAGAAAACAACATAATTCCTGATAAGTTTTCTCGACTCCCGTCTCCGAATCGGAAACCGTCTCCACGGGGAAAACCCAGACATTGGCCTCTCTATCCGAGGAAAGACTTAACTTTAAATCGTGCCAAGCGTCGTTTATCTTGAGAGAATCTATCCCGAGCATTTCTTTTTTTGCCGTCAGTTCGGCGTCGAACACCGAAAAGTTAAATTCCACGCCAAAGACCGTCTCAAGATTTCCCCGGTCGTCGGAATTTTTAACCGCGTATTCGGCAAGGATAGCTGCGGACTGCGTAGAGATTGACTTCTCAATACTTATCGGCAAAGCATTAACCTCCCCCTCCCTTGAAAATACTACCCGCGCCTCCCGGGCTGGTTTATCCAGGGCAAAGCAGTAAACGCCGGCGGCAAAATCTCCCATTTCAAAATAACGGCTTTTTACAAAATCCTCATAAGTAGTATCCAGAGACAAAAAATGTTCGATAAACGAATAGCGGGGAAACTGGTCGTAAAAAAGTTCTTCGTTTAAATCCACGCCCTTAACCTGAAAAACATCGTGGATACTAGCCGGTTGCGCAGAGTTGTTTGCAAACTTCTGCCGCTTTTCCTCCACCAGTTGTTTTAATTTCTGATGGTAGGCCTCGGGCCGGCGCATCAGGGTGTCAATAAGATTGCAGGATTTGGGTTTATAATCCAGACTCGACAGCGCAGCGCCCTGACCGGGACGCAAATGCAACCCCAAGGTCTCGGTATTAACTAGTATCTCCTCATAACCGTCTAAGTCAAAATCTTTAATTTCTACCCCGGCGGCCTTCTTGACATTACCCAACTTATCTAAGACCTTTTGCGCCTCAATTAAATTAGTCTGCACTGCCGAGCGCAAATGATAAAGATATAAGCCGCCGAACACGCCATGCCAGTAGGCATCATTGGCTTGGGCCATAAACAGATGGGTTTGGGCCTGCGCCGATATCTTCGCTTGAGCGCGGATTTTCTCGCTTAAATAAAACATCTTCTTGTGCATATTGTTAACCTCGGGGTATTTCACCATAAAGTTGCGAAAATACCCCTTGGACCACTCCAGCATCTCCCGGTAGCTGGCACAGGAAAGATACGCCCGGCCTTCGGGCTTATGGCTGGAATAATATTCTTTAAAGGTCAAAGTCTTAAGCCACGCGGAATTCTCTTCGAGGCTACGGAAAAAATTCTCCAACCAGTTTTCCTGATACACCCATTTAAAGGTGCCCGGCCACAACCCGAATTTTTCAATGTCGTCGCCAAAGGAAATCGTCACTTCCTGCCGGCGGTACATCCTTTCCTTAAAATACTTAATGGTTTCCTCAGGAAGCTTAAAGGGCAAAAAATATCTTAGTTTCTCCGAGCCGGGAAACACGGCAAAGGTCTGGCCCTGCTCTTCAGTCAAATAATAGCCGCTTAATTCCTCGGCGCTGGTCAAAGAAAAATGCGAATCGTCAATTACGCCATATCTTAAGCCTGCCCGCGAGAGAATCAGCGGCAACCTGGGCTCCCAGACCCTTTCCGCAATCCACCCGCCCAAAGAAGAATAGGCAAAAGTCTTTTCCACTTCCTGAGAGAGCCGGATGATCTGCTCGTGCGCATCCTCCTCCGGAATCAAAGTAAGTATCGGCTCGTAAAATCCGCCGGAAAAAATCTCTACCTGCCCGGACTTTACCAAGCCGCTTAAGGTCTTTATATATTCGGGATGATTTTCCTTAAGCCACTCCAAGAGGAAACCGGAAAAATGCACGGCCAGTTTTATCGCGGGGTGCCGTTTTAAGACCTCGATAAACGGGGAGTAAGATTTATTAAATGCCTCTTCAATGACCTTGGGAAAATTCCCCACCGGCTGGTGGCCGTGGACGACCATTAGTAAGTTGAGCATCTAATCAAACTTTAAAAGAATATTTCACACTTATCTCAATGCTTAACCAGTGTGCCGACGATAATCCGCGCAAGCTTGTCCGGGTCATGGCGCACGAAATCAGTATGGCTGATTATCTCATCCTCAATAACCCGGTAACCCATTTGTCTTATCTTCTCGCTGTCCGCCTTCACGGGAAAAGATTTTTCCTTTTCATATCTTTCCAGAAGCTCTGAGGGCGCCTTGGCAATATTTACTATACAGGTATTAATGACATCTTTGTGCGTATGAGAAATCAGCGCCTGCACATGATCATAGGCAGTGTATCCGTCGGTCTCGCCGGACTGGGTCATCACATTACAGATGTAGATCTTAGGGACACGGGAAGCGACAATGGCTTCGGTTATGCCCTTTACCAAAAGATTGGGAATCACGCTGGTATACAGGCTGCCCGGACCCATCACGATTATCTCTGCCTCCTGAATCGCCTGCAAGGCATCGCGCGTCGGCTGCGAGCCTTCGGGCGTTAGATAGACCTGACTGATAGGGACATTCTTCTTAGGGATCTTGGCTTCGCCCAAAACCCGGCTTCCGTCTTCAAATTCCGCCGCTAACTTTACCTTATTTAAGGTAGCGGGAATAACCCGGCCGCGGATAGCTAAGATTTTGCTGGATTCTTTAACCGCTTTTTCAAAATCTCCGGTGAGCTTGGTCATTGCGGTAATGAATAAATTCCCGAAGCTGTGTCCCTCTAAAGCCGATTCCTTGTCAAAGCGAAACTGAAACAGATCGCGCATCAACGGCTCGGCATCCGCCAAGGCCACCAGACAGTTACGGATATCTCCCGGCGGCAGAATGTCAAACTCTTCCCTTATCCTTCCTGAGCTGCCGCCGTCGTCGGCGACCGTGACAATGGCGGTGATATTATTGCTGTATTCTTTAAGCCCGTGCAGAATGACTGATAATCCGGTGCCGCCGCCTACGGTAACGATTTTCGGACCCCGGCCCAGAAACCTTTTCTGGTAAATAATATCAACTATCTTCGCGCCGTCTGCCGGATGAAACAAATTTATCAAAGAGGCAATGATATTACTGATACCTATGCCGATAATGATGATGCATAAACCGATGACTGCCCAACCCAACAGCCGCACTACCTTAAAAGCACTGGGCAGAAACAATGATGAGGCGCCGATAATAAAGAGGACTCCGAGGAAGACCAAAAGAATCCAGCGCTTGACCTTCATCCCCGGATACAGCCATTTTAAGAAGGACAACCTCATAGACCCTACAGTCTTTTGTCGTCTTCTTCGGAAATAATCTTGAGAATAGCCTTTTCGTCCTTTGCTTGTCTTAAGCTGTCGCGGAAGTATTTATCCTTTAGCAGGCGGGAAATCCTTGCCAAAGCCTTTAAGTGCGGGCCGGCAGAATCCTGCGGGGCAACCAAGAGAAAAAAGATATAAACCGGCTCTCCGTCAAGGGAGTTGAAGTTAACGCCGTTCTGGGAAGTCCCGAAGCTGGCGACCAGCTTGTCCACGCAGTCGCTCTTGCCATGGGGAATGCCGATTCCCTGACCAATGGCGGTGGAGCCCAGGGACTCGCGCTCCATAAGGATGTCAATAAGTTTCTTCTTGTCTTTTTTGTCAACCTCTTGGGCGTTTATAAGCAAATCCACCATCTCCTCGATTATACCATCCTTGCTGGTGGATTTTAAATTCGCGCTTATGGCCTTTTTGCTTAAGAAATCCATTATCTTCATAGCTGTGGTTCCTCCTTTAATGAGCAGATGATTTACGGAAGTCCAAGGGACGACGTAAATCATAGCGAAGCGTCTGCGAATTAATCCCGACGAGTGTGCGAAAATTTTCTGTGAAAATTTTCGCACATCTTACGAGTCGGGACAAAATTAACTATCTGCAATGCTACCCCTCGCCTAAGCATCCCGAAAATCTCACCGATATTTTCGGGATAGGCTTCGGGGTAAATTCGGACCGAGACTTACGTCACTTCGTTCCGTAAGTCTCGTCCTCATTTAAGCGGGAGACGGGTTTCGAACCCGCGACATTCACGTTGGCAACGTGATGCTCTACCAACTGAGCTACTCCCGCGTCACTCGCGACATTTCAATGCTGGGCGCGGATAGTGGGCGGAAGAGGACTCGAACCTCCAAGGGTTTCCCCAATAGCTCCTAAGGCTATCGCGTATACCAATTCCGCCATCCGCCCTGCAAAATCAACAATCAAAATCTCAAATGAGCCACCAGGGACTCGGCGCTTTTTACTCCTATCGTCGTAAAAAGTCGGCCATTCGCTCGCTGACATTTCGCGCCACTACCGTGGCGCTCATTTTTCCTCCCGCTGGTCGGCGCTCGCTCTCTTCGAGTCCCACTGACTCGTTAAACAAATCTTAAATGAGCCACCAGGGACTCGAACCCTGCACACTCGGCTTAAAAAGCCGATGCTCTACCGGATGAGCTAGTGGCTCGAAATTCTACTCAATGGGAATGAGTTGTGGGTATTGTGTCGGGTTGTGAGTTGTGAGAATGGGGAAAATTTATCCCCCACTACTCACCCTCACTACCCGACCCACTACACAAAACTCACCCTCAATACTCACTCCTTATACTTAGAATTCCACCAATTCCTTTTCCTTATCCTTCAAAATCTGATCAATCTTTCCGATATAATTGTCGGTGAGCTTTTGGATTTCCTCCTGCGACTTGAAACGGTCGTCCTCGGAAATCGCCTTGTCGTCTTCTAATTTTTTGATATGCTCATTGGCGTCCCGACGGATGGTGCGCAAAGACACCCTCCCGTCCTCCGCCATTTTTTTAACCAACTTGGCCAGCTCGTCCCTTCTCTCTTTGGACAAAGGCGGGATAGAAAGCCTGACTACCTTGCCGTCATTGGAAGGATTTATCCCGAGGTTGGATTTTAAAATCGCCTTTTCAATTTCCCCAATGGCCGAGACATCCCACGGCTGAATTACGATAAGCCGCGCGTCCGGCACGCTTATCGCCGCCACCTGCTTAATCATCGTCGGAGTTCCATAATAATCAATGTGAATGGCCTCGACAAACGTCGAGTTGGCCCGGCCAGTGCGGATCTCATTAAATTCCCGGGTAACCGCCTCAACCGCCTTTTTCATCTTGTCTTCGGTTTGATGAACAATCTCCTTGGTAATCATATGGTTCTCCTTCTATATGTTAAATTGAATAATTATAGCTATGTTATAATTTGATAGGCGAGTGGGCAAGGCTGTTCTCTCCTTTGCGCACTCAGACGTAACTTCAGAGTAGACGCTTTTCATTGAACTGCTACCCACTCGACTATCAACTCACCAGATGCGGTTAATAGAATGTTGCGTAAGATAACGCTTGATATAGAAGTCCCTCTGGTGAACCCTTTCACCCTTTTAAAAGGAGGTGCTACCCATACAGGACCTTACATCCTTGGCCTTTGTGGCAATCGATAGCCACAAAGACCAACACAGCGTTCGCTTAAGCGACTGTTTCAATCGCAATCTGGACAGCTTTGATATTCGTAATGATCCAGCGTATTTTGAAGAGCTTACCTGCCGTATAAATATGGTGTCAAGCCAACATAACCTAAGACCTGTCTTTGGCCTCGAAGATACTCAGTCTTTTGGTCAGGCGTTGGCTCAATTTTTAGTCTCCAGTGGCAATTATGTCAAAGAGATACCACCTATTAAAACAGCGGCCAAGCGCTCGACTCAAGCTCAGACTGATAAGAGCGACGAGGGCGATACCGCCTGTATGACTAAAGTATTAATCCAGGACTTTGATAAATTACAAACCATAAACACCTTTGATGAGCTCTATTTATCTCTCAGAGAACTAACCTCCCAGAGGGAAAGCCTGGTGAAACAGCAGACCACACTCAAGAATCGCCTCCATACATTACTCCATAGACAGTATCCTGGATATGAGAAGATGTTTAAAACGACATTCTCAAAGAGCGCCCTTTGCTTCTGGGGGAAATTCAGTCATCCGTGGTATCTAAAGGAAATGACCGTTAAAAGCCTTGCCCATTTCCTAAAGACAAAGAGCAATAAAACCGTATCTACGCAGGCTGCCCAGAGAATCTTGAGCCTGACCTCTTCGCTTTATTCAAGACGAAATAACATACACTGAGAAAGAGCTTAAGAGACGCATTCCTGAAACAGGACTTAAGCTTGAGACACTAACCGGCGTTGATACTATTGCCGCGGCTAAGCTTATAAGCTATATTGGCGATATCAACCGCTTTTCGTCTTCTGATAAACTGGCCAAGTGCGCTGGTATTGCACCCACGAATAAATCCAGCGGTAGAAAACTAAAGCATACAAAGACGAGAGGTGGACGGCGCAAGCTTCATACTACCATTTACTCTACATTGCCCTTACACAAATCGGCAAGGATAGGGCTGGTAACCCTAATAACCACCGAGCGCGAGAATACTACCTCAAGAAGATTGCTGAAGGCAAGACCAAGAAAGAGGCGCTCACCTGCCTTATGCGCAGGCTCTGCGATATTATCTATGCAATGATGAAGCATAAGACTGAATACCGCCAAAAGTGATTCTTTTAGAAAGAACGATTTCCATTTGACATAGAGTGTTCAATGAGCCCCCACCGCTTTGCTTCGCAAAGCGAAGCAGCGGGGGCAAATTCCGGCAGAGACTTGCGACTGCCGAAGGGCAGTC
>JBMONJ010000103.1:0-9617 GCA_049324655.1 Candidatus Omnitrophota bacterium
ATATTCCAGCCCCAATAAATCTTTCTTATTCCAGTTCATTTCTCGATAATCACCACTTCTTCCTTGCCGTCAATTTCTTTAAGCCGCACTTCCACCGCCTCATTTTGCGCCGTAGGAATATTTTTCCCGGCAAAATCCGCGCGAATGGGCATTTCGCGGTGTCCGCGGTCCACCAAAACTACTAATTGAATATTCTGCGGCCGGCCAAAATCCATTAAGGCGTCCATTGCCGCGCGAATGGTCCTTCCCGTATACAACACATCATCTACTAAAATCACCCTTTTGCCGGTAATATCAAAGGGAATTTCCGTCTGGTGCACTACCGGGCTGGCCGCCACTAAAGTCAGGTCGTCGCGGTAAAGAGTGATGTCCAATACGCCCATCGGGAGCATTTGGCCTTCGATATTCGCGATACACTGGTTCAGCCGCTGGGCCAGGATCGCGCCGCGCGTGCGAATTCCCACAATGCACATCTCCTGCGTGCCCTTATTCTTCTCTAAAATCTCATGGGCAATGCGCAGGAGGGTGCGCTCAAGGGATTCCGCGTCGAGGATTTTGGCTTTATCGAGCACTGATTACCCCATCAACCTTCGCTTATCCGCCTTCGCCCTTTAACCGTTAAATGATGGTATGGGCTACGGCGGGATTAATTCGTGCCCCCACTTATGTTCACTCGCTTTACTCGCTCCATAAGTGGCGCACTCATTAAAAAATCCCGCCCGAGCTCTGGCTCAAGCGGGATAAGAATTATCTGGATGCCTATACTTTTCATTTTATTTCCTTGCGGGTCTCTCCGTACTCGCTTAAAGGTTTTTTCAAATGTAGCACTTTTCTTTCCAACTGTCAAGGCGAAATATTTGGCCCTTAAGCGCCGGTAACCAAGACAATGAATTCGCCCTTGGGGCCGATTGATTTAAAGTGACTGATGGCCTCGCTGACCCGCTCTCTTCTTACCTCTTCAAACTTCTTGGTAAGCTCGCGGCAGCAGGCAATTTGCCGGTCGCCCATTACCTCTAAAATATCTTCTAAAAGCGCAACCAAGCGGTGGGGCGACTCGTAGAAAATCAGGGTGCGGGTTTCTTTAGAGAGCGCCTTAAGCCGGTTTTTACGGGAGATGCTTTTGTTGGATAAGAATCCTTCAAAAACGAATTTGTTTGTGGGTAGCCCGGATAAAACCAATGCAGTGATAATCGCCGTGGGCCCGGGAATAACCGTAATAGGGATGGCGTTGTCAATAGCCAGCCGGATTAAATGATAACCGGGATCGCTAATCCCCGGGGTGCCGGCGTCGGAGACGAGGGCGACATCTTTTCCCAGCTTTAGCAATTCTAAAAGATGTCGCCCTTTACTGATTTTATTCTGCTCAAAATAACTGGTCAGCGGGGTGGTGATTTGATATTCACGGGTTAAAATCTGGGTATGGCGGGTATCTTCGGCAGCAATCACATCAACATTTTTTAAAGTCTCGATTGCCCTTAAGGTTATATCCTTTAGATTACCAATGGGGGTAGCGACAATATATAACATTGTTTATTGCGGCAATTACTTCTTCTGTGGTAATGGTATTTATGCAGCGGGCATCTCGACAGTTCCGGGCATAGCCAAACAAAGTACACGGGCTGCAGGATAGATTCTTGTTTATTATACAATGTTTTTCACCTCTCGGCGCCCATTTTGTTTGAATGCCCGGCCCAAACAGGGAAATCGTGGAAATTCCCAAGAGAGCCGCGAGGTGCAGCAAGCCGGAGTCCATGCCAAAATAAAAATGACATTGGCTTAAGGCGGCCGCGGCCTGAGACAAACCAATGGCATTTACAAAGTTCAAAATGCCGCGGCCGCCTTCAATATCTTGCAATATCTTTCTGGCGACTGCGCCCTCCTTTCTTCCGCCCAATAAAACCACTGTATAGCCGCGGCCAAGCAGGTGTTGGATCAGCCGGCGGAAATTCTCCGCCGGCCATTGCCGTTGCTTGTTGGCCGCGCTCAACCCCACTGCCGCCAGAATATCGCAACCCGATACTACCCGCCTAGCCCAGGAGAGAGAATCGGCCGGCAAGGATAAAGAAAACCCCGCCGCCGAGAGTCTTTCTCCGTCGGGAAAAGTTGCTTTCAAAAGATTCATAAAGCTGTCGGCCTCATAATCATTCTGGCTATATTCAACCAACAACGAGTAAAATTTCGACCGCCGGGGATTGGTGTCAAAACCCAAGCGCGTTTTTTTACCTATCAAGTACGATAAAATGGCGGTTAAATTATGCCACTGCTCGGTATCAAAGACCAAATCATAATCCTGGCTTTTTAATTTGCGCCAAAGCCCTACCAGAGAATAATCGTCATAACTTAATACCTCATTGAGCGAATCTTTGATTAAAGAAAATGCCTCGCCGTTGCGCTTCTCCGCTAACACATCGATTTCTGCTGCGGGGCAGAGCCTTTTCAGCTCACGGACGAAGGGAATAAGCAATACTGCATCACCGATGCCGCCGGGCCGAATAACCAAAACCTTTTTAATAGCCGAAGGGGTTAAGGAATAGCGGGGTGATGGGCGGGCTTTAAGAACCGCGCACAGCACCCCACCCAAAACATAATCAATAAGCTTCAATAACTTTGTCCTGCGGTCGCCCTGACAAAATAAAACATCCCTGAATTCCAATCGGTTCTTTTGCGGCATAATTTATTTCGGCCAATAAAGAATAAGAACCACGGCAAACAGCCAAAGTAAAAGGTTAATTTGCAGCGGCGCATCGGAAATTAGAATCTCCGTCGGGTCGGTATACCTTTTATCCATACGGATGAGAAAAAGATGCCGGGATATCCCGTAAATCACAAAGACCGAGGTATAAAGCAGATACTGACCGTATGGCCGCTTTGTCGCCTCGCCGGAAAGGGTATACAAAATGTAGGCCAAAATGTTCAACCCGGCGGTGATATTCAAAAAATTATCCAGGAAGGACAGCTGATATTTAAAAAATATCTTACGCGATTGCCGGTCCAAAGGACGCTGAAACAATAAGTCCTCGCGGCGCTTGCCCAGACATAAAAATAAGGCCAACAGGAAGGTGCATATCTGCAACCACGCCGAGGGGCGTATATGCAGCACTGCTGCCCCGGCATAGACCCGCAACACAAAACCAACGGCAATAGTAATGGCGTCTAAAATAATCAGGTGTTTCAGCAACAACGAATACAAAATATTTATGACCATATATAAAATCGCAACCAGCCCCAAGTAAAAATTCCCGGTGAATGCAATAATGGCAAAACCAGCCACACAAAGCAAAAAGCTGCCCAAGATGGCCGAGGAACGGGAGAGTTCCCCTTTTGCAACCGGACGCTGGGATTTCCGGGGGTGGGACTTATCCTCTTCCCGGTCAAGAATGTCATTGAGCAGATATACTGCCGAGGAAAGCAGACAAAAGCAGACGCAGGCCAGACTGACCCCGGCTGCTTTTCCCGCGTCTAACAACCGGCCCGAAAACAGCAGGGGGCTAAAAACAAAAAAATTCTTTATCCACTGTTTGGGACGCAGGCTGAAGAAAAATACTCTCACGGTTAGTGCTTTGGAATTCATAACTTTTTATGCTGGGCGTTGACGATGGTTATCTTGCCTATGTCGGCCACCATCCCTTTCCATATAAATATGCCGGACTGCGAATTTAAGCCTACCGTCTTATCGCCCAGAAAATCAAAAAATAAAACGCTCAGCGTATATTCTCCGGCCGGCAAGGCCGGGACCACCAAATTATAGTTTTCTTTGATGACCGCCCCTTCCTTCCAGCTCGAGGTGGGCTTTATGCCGTAGGCGGGAGCATGATAAACACTGTAACGGCTTACTCCCTGTTTGTCGATAAAAAACAGCTTCATGCCGTAATTTTTATCCATAGCCTTTGCAGCCCGCCAATAAAATGTCGCGGTAGCCAGTTGCCTTGCTGTCGCAACCGCAGGCAAGGCGGGCAATGCCATCTCTAGGCTCCCATCTATGGTTACGCTCTTTTTACCGCTAAAATCCGTCTCGTCCCCTGTTTCGAAAAGCTTAAATTTAGACGGATACTCATTGCGGAAAAGCACCGTGTCGCCGGCAGCCATTACTATGCCGAATTTATTGTCGCTGAAAAATCTTTCCATCTTTTGGTGCGTCGCTTCTTTTTCCGGCTCGGAAATAAGGCCGACTAAATAAAGGTCATTGAAAGCCACTAAAACATACTCTATACCAGGAATATGTCTATAATCTGTGTAATGCGTAGGCCAGTAAACTTCATGAAAGGCATAGGCGCGGCTGCGACTCGACAGTTGAGGCAGAAAACCGAAGCTGGCCATCACCGTTGCATCCGACGGAACCGCCTTCAAAATCCTGCGGTTCCAATAAACCGGGGGATTTATCCGGTAGGCAAAAATCTTACGGTATTCGCGCAAACAATCTTGGCTCGAAACAATGGCGGCCGCACCCATGCATATGCCGATCATCAAGGAACGGTAGGGGATGCTTTTAGTGGCTTTTATCAATTGCTTTACGGCGAAAATGGCGGCGATAGATACCAAAGGCAGGAGGGTTACGGCATAATTACGGATAATGGTCTGTTCGGTCTTTTGGCTGGACAACAAGTGCTGCAAAAAAATAGGCGCACCCAGCAACAATATGTCTGGTCTTAGGAGGGAAACAAAAGCCAGCGGAGAAAAAAGTTGCAGCAGAAAATCTATTTGTCTCTGGCCAAGCAGATGGTTGACTGCCGCGCCGGCGCCTTGCTGTAATGCCGGGTAATGAACCCAATAACCGTGGGCGGCGCCGGCGCGGAAAAACGGTATGATATGAAAAACGGCCAAATAAAACCACAACCCGCCGCTTAATAAACTGAACCAATACCACTCCTTTTCCCGACGCTGCAAAAAGGCATATACTCCGAACATTGCCACCACCAAGGCGAGATTTTCCTTGACCAACAAAAGCAACAAGGCAAATAAAACAAAGCGGCGAAAATCTTTTTTTAAATAAAAATAGAAAAGACAGGGGATCAAGAAAACCGCCAGATTCTCCCAGTCAAAATCATAGATAAAGGCATAGAACAAAATGGGCGAGAGAAAATACAACAGGATAAAGAATATGCCCCAGCGGCGGCCCAATGTTTCCCGGGCAATTAAAAAGATCGGCAGCGCTGCCAAACAAAACACCAGCGCCTTTAGATAAACAAAAAATAAGGCACGCGGGAAAAGCGCATACAGGGGAAGAAACAGAAAGGCGATAAAATTGGCGTGGTTTCCCAGAAAATTCCGGTTAAAGAGCGAGCTGTAGAGTTCTCCGCGCAGCAGATTCCACTGCGCTTGATTGAAAAATGCCAAATCCCAGTCTCCGTAGGCAAAGACAGAATAACCCAAACTGAGAATATAAACCCATAACAGAAAAAAACCGGCAATTATTCTCCGCGCCGTCAAGACTGACTTGTCTTTCATCGGTATTCATCTTACCAGCAATCCCTATGTCCTTCAACTACAAAATGTTTCCCAAGCCATAAATTGTCTGATAATATATAGATTATGCGTGCCCAAAAAAGACTGCAGCCGCTACTTAAATACCAGGATCTTTTCCTAGTTTTTATCTGGAGGGATTTCAGCGTAAGGTATAAGCAGGCTGTCCTGGGCATAGCATGGGCGGTCATCCAGCCCTCGAGCATGATGCTGCTTTTCACCTTTATCTTTACCTACATCATGCCCGTGGAGGTCTCCCATCTTCCCCGCCCCGTATTTTATTATTCCGGCCTGCTCCCCTGGACATTCTTTTCTTCGACCATCAACTACGCCATCCCCAGCCTGATAAGCAATTATAATTTGCTCAAAAAGATATATTTCCCGCGGCTCCTCTTGCCGCTTTCTGGAATGGTGGTGGCCTCGATAGACTTTTTGATCGCCGCGACTATCTTTGGCGGTCTACTTATCGTCTTCGGGATCCCCCTCTCGATTAATCTTCTGTGGGTCTTCCCGCTGTTTCTCCTGTTAGTTCTGTTTACCGGCGCGCTGGCCCTGGTGCTTTCCGCGCTTAACGTCTATTACCGCGATGTCGGGCTGGCCTCGGCCTTCTTCATCCAGCTTTTATTCTTTTCTTCTCCCATCTTTTATTCCGTAGACCGGCTACCCCTTAAGCTGAAGATTGTGGTATTTTTCAACCCCCTCACATTCATCGTTGAAAACATGCGCCGCTGCCTTATCGAGGGCCGGCAGACGGTATGGTGGCAATACCTGATCATGCTGGCGCTGCTTTCGATATTGGCGGCTTTAGGCTATAGATTCTTCATGGTGATGGAAAGAAAGTTTGCCGATGTCATCTGATAACATCGCGATAGAATTTAAAGGCGTCTGGAAGAAATATTCCCGCAGCCGCATATTCCATCGTTCTCTCCGAGAGGATATCTCTCGGATCTTCAGTTTTAAGGAAAACGACTCCCGGCTTCTAAACAATGAATTCTGGGCGCTGAAGAGGGTAAATTTCCAAATCCACCAGGGAGAATCCATCGGACTTTACGGACCGAACGGCTCGGGGAAAAGCACCATTTTAAAGCTTATTGCGAACATAACCTATCCGACCCAGGGAAGCGTATCCGTTACCCAATCCGTTGCCCCTCTTATCGTTGTGGGGGCGGGGTTTCATCCCGATCTTTCGGGCAGAGAAAACATTTACGTCAATGGGGCAATTTTAGGAATGAAAATAAAAGAGATAAACCAAAAAATCCCCGCGATCATTGATTTCTCGGGGATCGCGGAATTCATAGACATGCCGGTCAAGAACTACTCGGCGGGGATGTATCTGCGCCTCGCCTTCTCAGTAGCCATTCATAGCGACGCGGATATCTATCTATTTGACGAGATCATCGCGGAGGGCGATGAAGATTTTCAGGATAGATGCATTAAAAAAATCTCTGAATTAAAAAGGACCCGAAAGACCATAATTATTGTTACTCATTATCGGGAGCTAATGGAGAGATTGGCGAATAAGATTTATACATTAGAAAAAGGCGAATTGACGCCTACGGTATAACCTTAGATTATTCTTCCCGACCAGAGCTCCTGCAAAAATACCCGCCATGGCAATATCATTATCTTTCTGTGTGCCCTTTTCTCTTTCTCATTGCACACTACTATGGCTTTCTTAGGAGGAGATGTTTGAATAAAGGCCTCTAATCCGTTCAGGTCTCTTGTATCTACGCGGCTGGCCCCTTTTATTTCTATAGCCACCTCTCCGTTTCCGAGCACAAAATCTACCTCAATGCCGGTTTTTGTCCTCCAAAAATTTATACTAAAATCCTTGCGGGCATACGACCGGAAGGCGACTATCTCCATAAGCATAAAATGTTCAAATGCCTTGCCGAATTCGGGCCCTCTCGGTTCCCATATAGTCCTTTTAGTCAAATAGCCGGCGACACCCACATCAGACAGGTAATACTTCGAGGCTTTGGTTATTACCTGTCGGGACTGCATTTTCTTAAAAGGTTCAACCCCCACCGCCAGCAAGGTATCAATAAGGATTTGATAATATTCTTTAACGGTTTTGGCATCTATGCCGCAGTCGCGTGCGATATTGGCATAATTGGTTATCTCTCCATGGGAATATCCAAAGGCGTCAAAGAACCTCGAGAATGCCGGGATATTGCGCGTTAGGCCTTCGGCAAAGACCTCTTCGCGTAAATAATCCTGCACATAAGCTTCTAAAGATTTCTTACAGTCTTCCCTGCTCTGCAAATAATGAAGCGGTATCAGCCCCTGATTTAAAGCGCGCAACAAGTCTATCTCGCCTATTTCCGGGCTGGTAAGCGGAAACAGTTCGTATCGCCAAGCCCGGCCTCCGAGCAAATTCACATGACCTCTTTTTAACTTTCTTGCGCTTGAACCGCAAAGTACAAAACGCAAGCCACTGTTTTCTATCAGCCAATGCACCTCATCCAGCACTTGAGGCACCTTTTGCACCTCATCAAGTATTATTGGCTCTTTAAGCAGTGATGTTTCTTTTGCAAGCAGCTGCTCTCGCAAAAGCGACGGATTTTTTGACATCGCAAAAAACAAATCGGTCTTCAAAAAATCATATGCAATGCTATTGGGGAAGCTCTCCTTTAAATATGTGGTCTTGCCCGTCTTTCTGGCACCCCACAAAAACGCGGATTGATTCTTGGGGAGTTTAATCCGCAACCTTCGCTTAATAGTTTTCATCAAGATTATCCTCCATTTTAGTATTACTATTATGGAGCATACTCCATCTTAGCTTTTATGTCAAGCGCTATCTTTTTCTATTGCCATTCATAGCCTTGCGGATATTTATCTTATTGACGGAGTTATCGCCGTAGGAGACGAGAGTTTTAGAAAAAAATGCTTGGAAAAATTAGTGAATTGAAAACTTCTGGGAAGACGATCATTATCGCTGCGCATCGATGAATCCATCCTTATCCCGATAAGCGAATAAGGTGGGCGACGTTATCAATGTGGCAATACAGATTGCTGATAATTGATTTTGTTTTTTGATTTGAGATTTTTAAAGCTGGCCCAGTTTGAGTAAGGGTATCGAATAGTCTTTGGGTCTCGGGCTCCGCCGAGAAGCATTCTGCATATTTATCAAGTTCTTCCCCTTCCGGGACAAGGATATCCCTCTCCAAGAATATCCTCTGGGCTAATAAGCGTGTGAGGATATATGCTAATTTATTTCTGCATTCATCCTCTCTAAGCAGTAAGGTGGAATTTTTAGCTAAAATAAGATAAGCCAAATTTATATATATCTTTTCTTGCCCCCAATCGCTCAACAAGTTTTCTGTCAGTTGAGGATTATCATCAAAGATGATTTGTGAAGAATTTGAAAAGGTGGAGTATTCAAAAGGATCTGACGTGATTTGAAAATAAAACAAGTAAGGTGTGGACACTTTAAGATTTTGTTTTATCCCCCATTCGGTGCTTTTTTCATGAAGAATCGTCAAGATTTCTGAGATATCATTTACTAGAAGGCCTGGGCTTAAAATAAGATGATATTTTGATTGGTGGAAGATGAGGGAGGAAAGGCCGTTTCGAATTTCTGATAAATGATTTACAGTTTTTTTATTAAGATCGGAAAGCAGGGGATGCTGTGGGAGAGGCCGTCTCTCTTCAGAAATTCGATCAATTCGATGCGGAAAAGTTTTTCTGTTTCTTGCCTCCATGTGTTTGCGTGCTGCCTCATCTAATAAGAGCAATGATCGAGAGGCGATTTCAACGAGTCGTTTGTGAAATTTCTTTTCGAAATCCTTCCGCGACTTCGGATAACGGGTTTTTTCACACCATTCTTGAAGGACATGGTCGTTGATTTCAGGGATAAATGAATAATGATCGGGGTCAAAAATTTTTAGCGAATTCAAAGGTCTAGAAATATACGCCAAGGAGCGGCAGATTTTGAAAACGATAGAATAGAACTTTCGGTAGTCGCGGTGGAGGGATTCTTCATAGTAGAAGAACGAGGATAGTAAAGTCTCATGCCACATCTTCGCGTTACAAATTAATCCGAAATAACTAGGAGGAACCGATAGGTTTAACGGTGACCTATCCCTCTTTCCCGCCAAAGTCCGCCATTGAGAAGGATTAAAGATATAAGTAAATTTTGAAATGTTTTCGATGAA
>JBMONJ010000104.1:0-9583 GCA_049324655.1 Candidatus Omnitrophota bacterium
CGCTGCCCGTTCATAAGCGCGGATACGAAAGGGGTTCTCGCCCTTGATTTCCAAAATTTGGGCAATGTCACGAAAAATTTGGGCAATCTCAATATTCTTCACCGTTCCCTACTCCCTACTCCCTACCTACTTTTCTTACTGAACTTACGCTCTCCATAAAGAACCAAATATCCCACACCCAGGCCTACAGCCGCGCCACCCACTACATCAATAGGATAATGCAACCCCATATACATTCGGGAGACGGCGACCAGCGCAACTATAATCCACATCAGCCACTGCAAATCTTCATATTTGCTGCCTAAGACAACGGCCAAGGCCGTGGTCATTGCCACATGGCCGGAGGGAAAAGAACTAAAAGGCGGGACCGTACCGATGACATTGAGGTCAGGATAGACCAGAAAGGGACGGGGCCGGTGCGCCAGCCGCTTAAGCCCAAGAAAAACAATATGAGAAACAATATAGGTAATGATTAAGAGCGCGGCGGCGCGCCGGCCCCTTTTCTTTTTCAAAAAGAAAAGCCCAAGACACAGCGGGATAAAAACCACGACTTCGCCCAGACGGGTTATGAGGGGAAAGAGGAAATCAAATACCGGATGCTTGAGGTCTTTGTTGAAGATATCTAACAGGGTTTTGTCGAAGGATTCGATTAGGCGATACATCTAAATATGGGTGGGGATGCGTTGTGGGTTGTGAGTCGAGTTGTGGGTAGTGAGGGTGGGGTATTTATTGACAACCTCACAACTCATCCCCACAACCCGACACATTACCCACAACTCACCCTCAATACTCACAAATCTATATTAATATCCACTAAACCTCTCAATAATTATTCTCTCCGGCGGCACACACAGCCGCTCTTTAAGCATAATGATCATTGCCTCGGTCATCCGCGGCGGGCCGCAGAGGTAAAATACATAATCAGGATAATCCGGGACAGTTTCTTTTATCACAAATTCATTGATGTAGCCTCTGCGGCCATTCCATTCCGGAACCTCTTCTGGACCGGTAATGGTATGTACTACTTTGAGATTGGGGTTCTCCGCTTCCATCTTGGCAAAATCATCCTTGAATACAATATCCTCAGGCCGGTGGTTGCTATACAAAAGCACCAGTTTGGTGTCCATTCGATAGTCGCTGGCGAATTTTATCATACTGCGAATGGGGGTAATACCAATGCCTCCGGCAATAAAAATTATTTTCTTTATTTCTGGTTTAAGGGTGAATTGGCCAAAAGGCAGCTTAAGCCGGCAGGGGTCTCCAATTTTAAGATTGCACAGGCCTTGGGAGAATTCACTTTCCGAAAGTTTCTTGGTGAATTCCACAAAACCTTTTTCCGTAGGAGAATTGGAAATGGACAAGGGATGAGAGATTTCCTTGCCTTGGGATTTGAGGGTCACGAACATAAACTGGCCGGCCTGAAAATCCACCGGCTCAGACAAGGCAAAGCGCACGCTTTTGACATTATAGGTGCGGTTGGTTATGTTGATTACTTGGGTCTCTAATTCCCGCGTCATATCGCAAAAAACTCCCGCGCGTTGGCAGTGGTGGTTTGCGCGATGTCTTCTAAAGAAAGGTTTTTGAGCGCGGCCAAAAGTTGCGCAGTTTTTAACACATCTTTTGGCCGCGCCGAAAATCCCTCCCCTTTTTCTCCATAATAAACCGGCGAGTCAGTTTCCAAAAACAGCTTTTCTATTGGCGCTGCCTTGGCCGCAGCTTGATGCTGCGGGCTATACATTAAAGCCGGAGTAACGGAAATAAAAAACCCGGCTTTCAGAATTCCCTCCAAAACCTCTATTGGGCCACTGTACCAGTGAAAGACTGCCTTTTTGATTTTATCCTCCAGGCAAAGCTCAAGGCAGCGTTGCCAGGCGCCACGGCTATGAATACTTACCGGAAGATCAAATTCCTTTGCGAGCTTAAGCTGCGCGATAAATACCTCTTCCTGTTCAGTTTTTTTCTCTGCTTTCTTCTTTGCCTCTTTATTCCAAAAATCTAATCCTATTTCCCCCACCGCCTTGGCTTTCCCAATATTGGCGCGGATAAAATCCAATGCCTCGCCGAACTTCGCGCTCTCGATTTCTGTGGGATGGATACCTAAAGCTACGACCAATTTCAGCGACGAGGCGGCTTTGGCCAATTCTAAATTCCGGGGATTAGAAGCGAAATCCGTGCCCACGCATACCACTGCCCCTACTTCCATTTCTGCCGCTGTTTTTAAATCCGCCAGTGGGTCGGCTAATTGATCTAAGTGGCAGTGGCTATCAATGAACTTAAACATCCGGGCTGTCAATAATGAAGGTAACCGGGCCGTCGTTGGCAAGATTGACTTCCATTATTGCCCCAAACTCGCCGGTTTCCACGCGCAAGCCGCTGGCCTTGATTCTTTTGACAAAATATGCATAAAGCTCTTCGGCAGGCTTTGGTTCAGCGGCATTGTCAAAAGACGGCCGATTTCCACCTTGGCAATCGGCAAGCAAAGTGAACTGGGAAACCACTAAAATTTCTCCGGCAATATCCGCAAGAGAAAGGTTCATCTTTCCCTGCGCGTCAGCAAAGCAGCGTAACTTAAGCAGTTTGTCGGCCAAGGCGTCAGCTTGTTGTTGCGTGTCCGCCTTGGCCACTGCCAAAAAGACCAGCGCGCCTTTTTTAATACTGGCCAAGAGCCGCGCCTTGACATAAACCTCGGCGCGGCTCACCCTTTGAATAACTAATCTCATTTGATAATTATGCCGTAACTTTGTTCAATAGTCTTAATTAAACCAAGGAGGACGGAATTTACCGGGGTGGGAATGCCTAAACTCTGGCCTTCACGCACAATAACCGCGTTGATAAAATCCACTTCCGTGTGTCTTTGCCTTAGCACATCCTGCAGCATTGAGGAGATATTAGCTGCGGTTGCTTCGCACACTGCCTCGACCTTGGCAAGGGGATCATCATAAATAAGTTTTATCCGCTTTTTCTTGGCTACCTTCACTGCCTCGGTAACTGCCTCGCGCAAAATCCGGCGCGTGCCTTCAAATTCCACCAGCTTTCCGTTGTTCAAGCGGGTAAGCGCAGTCAAAGCATTTATTCCCACATTAATAATTAGCTTTGACCAAATCGACCCTCTAATGTCCCGGGAAATGCGGGTATCAATCCCGGTTTTATTAAAGACTTCGCGGATTTGCCTCAGTTGTACGGGTATTTTGCCGTCAAGCCTACCAATTACCGTATCGCCAGAGCCGGCATGGCGGATAGAGCCAACCCCTAAAAGGGTCGCGCCGTGATTGGTTACGCCGCCAACCACCTTTTCTTGTCCCACTACCTCACCGATAATTTCAAGGTTACCCACGCCGTTTTGCAAGGTCAAGACCATAGTCTGCGGGGTAATGAGCGGCTCAACTTTAAGCGCCGCCTCTTTGGTGTTATAGGACTTTACGCAAATAATCACTAAATTCGTGCTGCCAATTTTTTCCGGTAGATGGGTGGCGTTGACCTTGGCGGTCCACTCGCCGGATATGCCTTCTAATTTTATGCCTTGCTCTTGAATATGGCTGGCCCGGCCAGCGTCTTTGTCCAAAAGCCATACCTCTTCTTTGCTCTTGGAAAGCAAGGCGGCGAAAAGACAGCCCATTGCCCCGGCGCCGACGATGGTGATTTTCATAGGTTTCATTATAGTAATATTATTCTCTGAGGTCAAGGATGCTCTTAAAAATGAAATTGAAACTGAGAAATTGATTGAAATTAGCTTCGCGAAATTTGTCGCTCAACTGCGATGATTTGACATCTCTTGAGAAGTGTGTTACAAGTATCCTTATGCAAATTGAGGAGCTTTGTAAGGAGTACGGCTTGCCCGAAGCGGTTAGTAAGATTATCGGGCAAGCCGGCATTCATTCTCTTTACCCGCCGCAAGTCGCGGCAATAAAAAAAGGCGTTTTAAACGGCAAAAGTCTGACCCTGGCCATTCCCACTGCCGCAGGTAAAACCCTGATTGCCGAGTTATGTATGTTAAAGGCGATTTTGGAAAAAGGCGGCCACTGTCTTTACATCGTGCCTTTACGCGCCTTGGCTTCGGAAAAATACGAAGACTTCAAAGCTAAATATTCCACGCTGGGAATTAGCGTGGGTATTGCTACCGGCGATTTTGATCTGCCCAGCCACTATCTTTCCAAGTACCAGATTCTCATTGCCACTTCCGAAAAGGTAGACTCCCTATTGCGCTTTCGCGCCAAATGGCTTACCGAAACTTTGAATGTGGCAGTGTTAGATGAAATTCACTATATTGACGACTCCGGCCGCGGCCCCACCTTGGAAATTTTAATCAGCCGCTTAAAGCAACTTAATCCTAAAATTCAATTCTTGGCTTTAAGCGCCACCATTGCCAATGCCCAGGAAATCGCCGACTGGCTTAAATCCGATTATGTCAACAGTTCTTGGCGGCCAGTACCCTTAAAAGAAGGTGTATTTTATAACGAGCGGATCCGTTTTTCCGACGAGACTTATAAGCTGCTGCGGGATATGGGTTCGGAGGTGCTGGCGCCTTTGGTAAGGGATGTTTTGGATGAAAAAGGCCAAGCCTTAATCTTTGTTAATAGCCGGCGCTCCACACAGGCAGTGGCTAAGGATTTGCAGAAAACCGTCCACAAATATGTTGCTCCTCAGGAGAAAATTTTACTCGAGGAAATCGCCAAGTCTATTTTGGGAGCTAAAGATGAGGCCACGAAAATTTGCCATAAATTGTCCGAATGTGTACGCCATGGCGTAGCTTTTCATCACGCGGGTTTGCATTATCACCAGCGCCGGCTGATTGAAGATGCCTTTAAAAAGAATTTGGTCAAGGTTATCTGCTCCACACCTACGCTGGCGGCCGGCGTGAATTTACCGGCGCGCCGGGTGATTGTCAGAGATATCAAGCGTTATGAAGCTGGCTTGGGCTCGGCGTATATCCCTACTTTTGAATACAAGCAATGCGCAGGCCGCGCGGGCCGCCCCCAGTATGATTCCTTTGGCGAAGCCATTATCGTGGCCAAATCTCTGCAGGAAGTGCCGGTCCTCTTTGAAAAATATATCTATGCCTTACCCGAGCCGATTACCTCTAAGTTAGATAATGAGGGTGCTTTGCGCACTCATGTTCTTTCCTCCATTGCCAGCGGCTATGTGTTTGATGTTAAAGGAATGTTCGAATTCCTGAACCATACCTTTATGGCCCATCAGAAGAAAACCGCCAATCTTCTGGAAATCATCAGCAGTATTTTTTCTTTCTTGGAAAAACATCAGATGATAAAAAAAGAGGGCTTTCGCTTTTCTCCGACCGCCTTTGGCAGCTGTATCAGCCGCTTGTATCTTGATCCTTTGTCCGGGATTATTTTGCGCGAGGGATTACAGCGCGCCAAGGAAAATAAAAATAATCTGGCCATCGGATTTTTGCATTTAATTTGCTGCTGCCCGGATATGGGCCTTTTGGGTCTAAGCCGCAAAGACGGCGAGGAATTGCAGTTATACCTCTCCTCTCATCAGCCAGAATTTCTTTTAACTCAAGAGAATTCCCAATGGCTGGATGATTATTTCTTTTACATCGCCACGGTCAAGACCAGCTGGATGCTGGACTGCTGGGTAAACGAGGAGCGCGAAGAAGAATTGTGCGATCGCTTTTCTATCGGCCCTGGAGATGTGCGCCGGCACATCGAGGCAGCCGAATGGCTCGGTTATGCAGCCGCCACCGTTGCCGAATTATTTAAAATGAAAAACGAGGTTTTTCTTCTGGAGTGTTTGCGCAAACGGATTGTTTACGGGATAAAAGAGGAATTATTAGAATTGGTGGATTTGCGCGGCATTGGCAGGATTCGCAGCCGCAGCCTGTTTAAGAAGGGGATAAGACGGATCTCCGACTTGAAATTCTCCGACGAGAAAAAGCTCGCCGAAATCGAGCAGATCGGCCCCAAGCTCGCCAAGGACATCATCCGCCAGGCCTTAGCCGCCTCGCAACATCATCCTGCCAAGCTCCACGACACTAACCTGCTGCCGATAATTGAAGAAGAGCCGACCGCGGAAAGACATTAAAGCTACTTATTCCAAATCTACAATGTGCGCCTTTAGAAATTTTTCAATCGCCAGTACAGTCTCGGCTTTAAACTTTGCCGGGCTTTGCGCAATCCAAACCGTAAAATTGTAGAGCTCTTGGATATCAGCCTTAATCCACTTGTGGTTTTTATAAAGGAAAGTGGTTAACGAAGTCATGGCAATTCTTTTATTTCCATTTTGAAAAGGGTGATTCTTTATCATCAGATAAAAAAGGATGGCTGCCTTGGAGAGCATACTTGGATACAAAGATTGTTTTAGGAAACTTTGAAATGGCACGGCCAAACAACTCTCCAAAACATTGGGGAAGCGCGTGGAGAATCCGGGAATCGGCTCGTTAAAAGACAAGGTTTCTCTTGCCAGCCAGAAGGCGATTAATTCCACATCCTTGACGGTGAGCTTCTCCATATTTTATTCCCTGCCCAATAGCCTTAGAACCTCGCCATATTCAGCCACGGTCTTCTTAACCGCTTGCTCAATCTGAAGCTTATCTTTTTCGCTTAAAGCCCGGCCAAGGATTTCATCCAGATATTTGCGTTCTACGGCATAGTTTCTGCCGATGCGAATGGCTTTAATCTGACCGGCCTTCACTTTTTTAAATACGGCAATGCGGCTAATACCCAATAACTTAGCCAGTTCTGAAATGGGTATGAACTGTGAGTTTCTCATATGTCTTTTTATTGTTTGTGTTTACGTTGTTAACCTTGACTGATATGGTTAACATAGGTTAACCAGCTAAGAAAAGGTTAACATATATATTAGAACAAAGCAAGGATTATTTTGAGCGTATCAGGCTATCAGGGTATCAGTGAGTAGGTTATCAGGATATCGGGGTATCAGGAGAGGCAAACGGGTCAATAGCCTATGGTCGATAGTCGATTAGCAGCGGATAGCGGTCAGCGTTTAGCGGTTAGTAGGGATTGAAATTCGTGGAAATTATTGAATATTCGCTGCGCGAAATTCCTCGCTCAATTAATTCGCAGGTCGTATGCGGTCCGGTTGTTGGGCTACCTTTTCAGTAATTAATAAATAGCTGATAGAAGAAAGCGGCTGCTAAGAGCTTCGATTCATATCTTTCTTTTTCGCGACTCTCCAGCAGCTTTCTTTGAATTTACTATATTCGGAAATTTATTTTTAATCAGTAGACTAATTGGCATCTTTTTTGCAATTTTCAATACTTCCTCTTTCTCTTTTTCGATTTGAATTTCTAAACTCCGCATCAATTTTTCTGCCAAAGATATAATATCCCGTATTTCTTGGACGCTTAAGCTAATAACGCGATTATGCACTACACCTACCTGGTCGAGCTCTGGATTATCTGAATCTTTGTTATTCACCCACGCCTTAGGAATGTTGTATTCATAATTATTCACAGAGTGAGCGTAATGTAGATTCCGCAAGTTCATAAAGTAGGCGTGGTCATCTCTTTCTTTCTGCGTTAAGTCCTCAAAACACTTATCAGGAATTTTTTTCTTACGTCCTGAAGTGTTAGCGCGTCCATATCTTACTACTATCGCTGAACAGAATACTTCATGAATAAGAAAATTGCCAATCTTATTAAAATGTTCTAAGTATTTCTTACCTACAACCTTTACCCATTCCAAATCATGTTTTCTTCCTTCTAAATCAGCTAATTCCCATGCTTTCTCAAAATTTAAATGAACTTGTGACAAGTTTGCCATTATACTACCTCATATTTGAGAAAGTCCTTTTTTTCGGCTGGTAAGAATTTCAATTCTTGCCGATTGGCGGCACGTGGCACCTGTTCCATCGGAAAGGCGAAGCTGGAAGTTTTACGAGCGAATTGAGATTTTAGCCAAAGCAGCTTGAGCATTTTTGGCGAAGCCCGAAGGGTGGCGAGGATGTCTGAGTCCTCCTGCGAAGCAAACAACGGAGGGCGAGTTCCGCAGCCACCAAAAATGCGAAAGACCTTTGGCGTCCCGACGTTTAGTCGGGAAAATCGAATTGAGCGAGAAAAACTTCCAGCTTCGCCCAACTCACCGCTTCTTCACCGTCATCACCTCCACCTTCACCGGCTCTTCTACTTTAACCTGCACCTTAGTGTCGCCGGCAGTGGTCTTTAGCTTGGTGGCCAGCAAGGTGATGGATAGAAAACTTATCATAATCACGCTAAAGGCCCAGAAATAAATCGTGGGCAACTGCCAAGTGAGATTATCCTTGTAATCCGCCGGAGTTATGTCATTCAGGTTATCCTGTTTGCCGATCTTAAAGATGAGTTCGCGATATTTGTCGCAGCGGTCCCACGCGCCCTGCTCTATGCCGCAGGCAAACCGGCCCAAGATCAAATAGCAGGTTACAAAGATAAAGATACATACCCAGACCGCCCAATCCTTAAAATCCAGAGTGAAGTTTCCCTTGGTGGCTACGATGAAGGAGCTTAAGATTATGAACGGCCCAATCCAGATCACAAAGGCGATACGGGTGCGAAAGACAATGGTGTTGTTGTAGCGGTTGATTATGTCGTCGGACAAATGTTTGATGACTGCGTCAACGCTCATGCTTTACCCCCTTTCCTTTAGAGGCCCAACAGCTCCGCGCTTTTCATACGGCGCTCAACATGAAAATGCAAAAAATCTTGCAGGATTTCAGAGAGTTCCAAGCGCACGGTAGAATTTAATCCCAATCGCAGCGCCCCTTCCCATTCTTCCTGCTCAATATGTTTGATGGTGGCAATGGTGCCTTTTAATACTGCCCGGCTGTCAAGGTCCCGGCTGCGGCAGTTAAGACACAAAAGGCCGCCGAGTTTGTGGCTGAAGAAGGCAGTTGCAGCAATCTTCTTGTCGCAAATCAGGCAGGAGTCAAAATGGGGTTTAAAGCCGGAAAGCGCCAAGGTCTTGATTTGAAAGATATGCAGAAGTTTGGGGGTATCGGTTTCAGCCTCAAGAGAGACCAGCGCGCTTACCAACAGTTCAAACAAAAGCTTATTCTTATCCTCGACTGGGGTAAGCGCGTCAGCGAGCTCCAGGATATAATTTAAGGTAACCGCGCGTTTTAAGTCTTTACGAATTTGCGCAAAATCCTTTTGCAAATCGCAGTGGCTGATAAGATGTAAGTCTGAACTGCGCTTGCGGTAAAATACTATTTCGTTTAAGGAACCCAGATTAAGCGGACTGCCAAATTTTTTGGGATCTTTACGGATTCCTTTTAAAAGTCCTTTGACCTTGCCAAATTCTTTGGTAAAGAAGGTGGCAATCCTACTGGTTTCGCGAAAGTCAAAAGTTTTGAGAACGACTGCCGGAGTTTTATCTATAGACATTGATTTCTCGTTATGAGTATTGTGGGTGGGTTGTGTGTTATGCGTCGGGTTGTGAGGGTGAGTTGTGAGTTTTAAAAACCGCACCCCCAAAACTCACAACTCGACCCACTACCCACAACACGCCCTCATATTCAGATTCTTAAATATTCCAGGATTTGCTTTTCTTTCCTTCGCATTTGCTTGGTCTTGGCGGGTGTTGAGTCATCAAAACCCAAAAGATGCAAAATGCCATGGATAAGGTAGAGC
>JBMONJ010000105.1:0-9578 GCA_049324655.1 Candidatus Omnitrophota bacterium
AAATGCCGGCGCGCTGTAAGCCGAGCAAATTCAAGCCGTAGACTTTGGTCGGATGCCCGTCGCAGGTGGAAAACGGCGGGATATCCTGCACCACCTTGGAGCAGCCGCCAACAATGGAAATCTTTCCCATTCTGACGAACTGATGAATAGCCACCAAGCCGCCGACTACGGCGCGGTCTTCAATAGTGACATGGCCAGCCAAGGTGCCGCAGTTGGCAATTATACAATCATCGCCCACTATGCAATCGTGGGCAATATGGCTGTAAGCCATTAACAAATTTCCATTGCCGACTTGAGTTAAGCCACCCTCGCCGGTGCCCATGTTTAGAGTACAATATTCGCGGATGATATTATTGTCGCCGATTTTAAGAAAACTCTTCTCGCCTTTGAATTTCAAATCCTGCGGCGGGCTGCCTAAGACCGCTCCCGTAAAGATACGGCAGCCCTTTCCCACCGTAATATTCCCGTCGAGGACGCAGTTTATTCCGATCTTACAGCCAGCGCCGACTTCTACATCAGGGCCGATAAAACTGTGCGCTCCGACTTCCACATCAGAAGCTAATTTTGCTTTGGGATCAATGATTGCCGTGGGGTGTATCCTCATATCTCGCTCTCTAGTATAAGTCAAACTATGGTCATACTGCTCATCCGCCGTAGTTCCGCGGGCTCGCGTCATACCATCGTCAAACAATGGTATGACCAATGTATGACTATGGTATGACTATGGTATGACAATCGTATCTCAGGATTGCCTAAAATTACGCTTAGTTTCCTTAAGGCTGTCCCCGCCGAATTTTTCCAGCATTGCCTTGGCCAGTTCAAAGGCCACGCCACTTTCGGCAATTACCCCGGCAGCCCAAACCACACAAGTGTCTGAGCGCACTACTACGGCCTTGGCCGGTTTTTTGGTCACGATGTCAACGGTATCTAAGGGATTGGCCAGCGTGGAAATAGGTTTTATCGCGCAGCGAACTACCAACGGCTCGCCATTGGTCATTCCGCCTTCTACGCCGCCGGCATTATTGGAGCGACGCAGAATGCCCTTCTTAGAATCATAAGTAATCACATCCTGCACGCTACTGCCGCGCTCTTTAGCAAAGCCGGTTCCCAACCCAAATTCCACGGACTTTATTCCGGGAACGGACATCAGATTACCGGCAATACAACCATCAATGCGGCGGTCATAATGCACATAACTGCCAAGGCCAACGGGGACGCGGCGGGCAATTACTTCAAAAATCCCGCCAACAGTATCCTTGTCTTTGCCCGCCGCGTCAATCGCCTCTTTTATATCTTTTTCTCCACTCCTACCTGCGACAGAAAGCACCCGGCTGGTTATATCAATATTGAATTCGTCGAGAAAAATCTTACAGATAGCGCCCACGGCAACGCGACAGACCGTCTCTCTTGCCGAAGCGCGCTCCCAGACATTGCGGATATCATTGAAACCGTATTTTAAGACGCCGGCCAAATCCGCGTGCCCGGGACGCGCTGCGGTTATCGCTGTCAACTTATCGGCAATCTCCGCGCCGATTTGAAAATCTTTATTGTCAATCTTTACGCAAATCGGGCTGCCTAAGGTAAGGCCGCGCCTTACCCCGGAAAGAATCTCAGCCTTGTCCTCTTCTATCTTCATCCGCTCACCGCGGCCATAACCCTGCTGGCGGCGTTTAAGCTCGGAATTTATCTGGGCCGTTTCAACCTTTAACCCCGCGACCATTCCTTCCAAAATCGCTACCACACATCTCCCGTGCGACTCGCCGGCAGTTAAAAATCTTAACATTCTGCACCTCGTCTTTCAAAATCCATAACCAAATATCAAAAATAAAATCTTACTATACCAAAATAAAGTGATTATCGCCGCCAGAGAAAGGAATGGACCGTAAGGTATCACGCTGTCCTTGGTAATTATCTTGACGATTATCCCGACGATGGCGCCGAACAAAGGCGCGAGAAAGAAAACCATCAAAGCCCTTTGCCAACCTAAGAACGCGCCGATGGCTGCCAAAAGTTTTACATCTCCGCCGCCCACGGATTCTTTCTTAAAAATAAAATCTCCAATGACGCCCATTACAAAAATCACTGCGCCGCCGACTGCTGCGCCGGCCAAGGAGAATAAAAATGATTTCCCATGCAGCGTAGTATGCTGTAAGGTCGGTAACAGCAGGCTGAAGATTAGCCCCGCCACCACTCCGCCCACGGAAATCTCGTCGGGGATAATGCGGTGCGCGATGTCAATAAAGGTGGCGATAATCAATCCGCAGGCAAAAACCAGATAGGCTAACAGTTCCCACCTTAATCCGAAGGCGCGAAAAAAACTTAAGAAAACCAGCGCGGTCAGAAGCTCAACCAGCGGATACTGCCAGGGAATATCCTTTTTGCAGTAGCGACAGCGGCCGCGCAAAACCAAGTAACTCAATACCGGAATATTATCAAACCAGCGGATATTTTTCTTGCACGCCGGGCAATGCGAAGGCGGCCAGATTATAGATTCATTGCGCGGCATCCGGTAGATACAGACATTCAAAAAGCTGCCAACTGCCGCGCCCAAGGCAAAGAAAAAGATTTTTAGACCCATATGTATCTCATTATTCATCTAAACTTTATGAATTTTAGCACGAAACGTCGGGCGGCTCAAGGAAATAATACTATAAAGAAAACCACAGCCGCGCCAAGAAGGGAAATGGCGGTCAGGAATACTCCCATAATGCGGGTGTTGCGTAGCTCCTTTTGCATATCCACCGGCTCAATGCGCCAGTTGATCTTAAGATAAAACCGGCGCTGCAACTCAAGAGCGGCGGAGGGCCTTAAGAAAAGAAAAGTGCCAACGGCCAAGCCGGTGATAAAAAACAGAATTAAAAATGCCACTATAAACATTTCTACCGGGCTCCTCTTGCTTTGAGTGGTTCAATTAGACTGCGCTGCGTCGGCTCGCAATCGTCGTGGCCGACCAGTCCCGGATCGCAGCGCGTATCATATTCTTTCCAGTGTTTTGGTTTGGGAAGACTTGAGGGCGATGCTGCATATTCACGGGGGGTGATGATTTGCGGAGCGACCATTGAAGGCGCGGGAATATCGCGCGGATAAACCACGCTGGGAGCCTGAGGTGCCGGACGAACCGCCAGTCTGCCTTGCGGGGTGAGCCGGCGGGAAAAATCGAACAGATAATTTGCCGCCAGAAAAACCACTGCTCCAAAGGCCATAGCCGTGATTACCGACGGCAGGGTCTTCCGGAAGATATTGTCCTTCGCCTCTTTCTCAAGGAACTTGAGTCTGGCCTCTTCTTTTTCGGATTTGGGCATCACCGGCAAGAAACCTGTTTTCTAACGGGCGGAAAATCCCTCGTTCCTTAAGCCTGCAAACATCACCGAGGCAACTTCCTTTTCGTCTAACTGCGGAAACCACAATTTACTGGAGATAGCTCCTTGAAATACCAGCATCCAAATCCCGTCGTGGGCCCGGATGCCCCGTTTTCTGGCCTCCTCTACCAGCGGTGTAGTGTGCCGGGCCTGGCGATTATAGACGAGATCGTAAATAAACAAATCTTTGTGCAGATATTGGGGATCGATGGCCAGACGATTATCCTTCATTCCGACTGGGGTCGCGTTAACCAAAAGAGCGCATTTTTCCAGATTAAGCTCCGGGATATTTTTTGCCAGTTTTACCGTGCGAGGGAAACGGGTTTTAAATATTGAGACCAGCTGCGCGGCGCGCGCCGTGTCAATATCATAGATATAAATCTGCGAGACGCCCTCCGTAGCCATATTAAAGGAGACGGCGCGCGCCGCGCCACCCGCACCCAACAAGGCAACCTTCGCTCCTTTAAATTCAAAACCCAATGACTTAATGGCGCGAATAAAACCCAGCCCGTCGGTGTTGTAACCGACCGCCCGATCCTTTTCTATTACCACGGTGTTAACTGCCCCAATGGAACCGGCCAAACCGGGTTCGTCTTCAACTTCTTTTAAGAAAGGAATTATCGTTTCCTTGTGGGGAATGGTAACATTAACCCCGGCAATACGGTTATTTCTCATCTGCCGTACAAAATCTTTAAGCGTTTCGGGCTTTACCTCGAAGGCCTTATATACCGCGGGAATCCCGAATTTTTTAAACACGGCATTATGCATCACCGGAGAAAGCGAATGGCTGATGGGATAGCCGATGACGCCGAAAATCTTTTTCTTTACAGCGGTTTTCATCTTTAAGATAAACCCTAAAGGGTGAGGCGGGCAGGTCCTGCCTTGGAGGAAAGAAATTTGTTTAAGGCGACGAGATACGCCCGGACCGAGGCTTCAATGATATCGGTAGAGGCAAACCTGCCGGCTACTTCGCGGCGCTGCATCCTCACCTTTACATTGACTTCACCCAGCGCGTCCTTGCCGCGGGTGACCGACTGGATGGAGTAATCCAACAGTTCGCCTTTTATCTTGGTAATCTTGTCAATGGCCTTGTAGCAGGCGTCTACCGGTCCGTCGCCGGAGGAACTGCTGGCATAAACCTTGCCGGATTTCTTAAGACGCACTATAGCCTTGGGAGCGACAGCAGTCGCACTATGCACATCAAGACAATCCAAAGCCCAGGTTTCCTTAAAGGGCTTAAACTCCTGCTCGACAATAGAAAGTAAATCCTCGTCAAAGACTTCCTTCTTTTTATCCGCCAAGTCCTTGAAACGAATGAAGGCGGCGTTGATTTCCTTTTCGCTTAACTTAAAACCCAGCGCCTTTAAGCGCTCAGAAAAGGCATGGCGGCCGGAATGCTTGCCCAACACCAGGCCGGTTTCAAAAAAACCTACATCTTGCGGCCGCATAATTTCATAGGTCAATCTTTTCTTTAAGACCCCATCCTGATGAATACCCGACTCGTGACGAAAGGCATTTCCGCCGACGATGGCCTTATTAGGCGCCACCACAAAACCAGTAAGTTTACTGACCAGCCGGCTGACCTTGCAGATTTCCTTAGTGTTGATGTTAGTGCCCAGACCGGAAAATAAATCCTTACGCGTCTTGATGGCCATCACGATTTCTTCTAAAGAAGCATTACCCGCGCGCTCGCCAATGCCGTTAATAGTGCACTCCACCTGACGCGCCCCATTCCTGATTGCCGAAAGCGAGCTGGCAACCGAAACACCTAAGTCATCGTGGCAATGCACGGAAATAATGGCCTTATTGATATTGGGGACGTTATGCTTAATATCGCAAATTAGCTGGCCGAACTCCTGCGGCTCGGCAAAACCGACGGTGTCCGGAATGTTTACGGTTGTGGCTCCGGCTGCGATAACCGCCTCCACCACTTTATACAAAAATTCCTTGTTGGTGCGCGAGGCGTCCTCCGGAGAGAATTCGATGTCGGGGATTCTGCGCCTCGCATATTTGACTGACTCAATGGCGAGGCGCAGAATCTCATCCTCCGCCTTTTTCAATTTGTATTTCATATGAATGGGAGAGGTAGCCAGAAAAACATGGATTCTGCCGGAGGAGGCCGGTCGTATTGCCTCATAAGCCCGGTCAATATCCGCTTTTATGGCCCGCGCCAAACCACAGATAGTCGCGCCTTTGATCTCTTGGGCGATTTCCTTTACCGAATCAAAATCGCCTTGAGAAGAAATCGGAAATCCCGCCTCAATCACCTCCACGCCCAGACGCACCAGGGCGCGGGCCACTTCCATTTTCTCTTTAGGCGCCAGGCTGGCACCCGGCGCCTGCTCGCCGTCACGCAAAGTCGTATCAAATATAGTTATTTTTTCATCCATGGCATCATTTCCCGCAACTGTTTCCCCACTGCCTCAATGGGATGCTCGTCGCCTTTTTTCAAAAGCTCGTTAAACACCGGCCGGCCATTTTCGTTTTCCTTAATCCATTCGCGGGCGAACTTGCCGGACTTGATATCTTTGAGCATCTTCTGCATAATCTTGCGGGTCTTTTCATTGATAATCTTCGGACCGCGGGTGATATCGCCGTAACAAGCAGTATTAGAAACCCGACGCCGCATCCCAGAAATTCCAAATTCCTGAATCAAGTCGGTAATCAGTTTCAATTCATGCAGCACTTCGAAGTAGGCAATCTCCGGCTGATAACCCGCGGCAATTAAAGTGTCGAAGCCTGCCTTGATAAGTTCGGTTACCCCGCCGCACAATACCGCTTGCTCGCCGAATAAATCGGTCTCGGTTTCTTCTTCAAAGGTAGTTTCAATTACGCCGGCGTGGGTACCGCGAATCGCCTTGGCATACGCGAGCGCCAATTGCTTGGCCTTTCCTGTCGCGTCCTGAAACACCGCCACCAGACAAGGCACGCCCTTACCCTCCTCGAACATTCTTCTCACCAAGGCGCCCGGGCCTTTGGGGGCCACCATAAATACATCCACATTTTTGGGCGGCTTGATTTGTTTAAAGCGGATATTAAAGCCGTGAGAAAAACACAGTGCCTTGCCCTTTTTTAAATTAGGCTTAATGCTTTCCTTGTAGACCTTGGCTTGAACATGATCCTGCGTGAGGATTTGGATGATGTCTGCGGCGCGCGCAGCCTCGTCTGCAGCAACGGGCACAAACCCGTCGGCCTTGGCCAATTCAAAATTTTGCGTGTCGGGCATTTCCGAAACCACCACTCTTATGCCGGAATCTCTAAGGCATAGGGCTTGGCCTCTGCCTTGAATACCGTAGCCGATGATGGCGACAGTCTTATCCTTTAATAATTCCAAATCCGCGTCTGGATCATAATATATCTTGGCCATTGCTTCTAACTCCTTTCGTTTAAATCTTGAGGATATTAGCTGGTTAAGTATTCTTTTTGCTCTTCATGCTCTTCAAAAAGAGTAGGTTGCTCTCCCAAATCTCCTAACTCATATCTTCTCAATCTTAATCTATACTTTCTTTCGATTATTCCCTTAGCCAATCTCTCATTAATCATTTTATAGTATTTCTCATCGAGCTCGGTGGAAATATAATGTCTTTTTAGAATTTTGCAAATCTCAATCTCCGAACCGCTGCCGCCGAAAAGAATTAAAACCACATCGCCGGGAAGCGTAGAGGCCTTAATCAACATCTCCGATAATCCCTGTGGTATCTGACAAGAATGAATGGTTTTTTCTTTGCTGACATTCTTTACCAAGTCGAAATAAAACCAATCATAAGGCATCCGTCCTTTCGAACCATTGGCCAGATTTTGCAAAATCCGCCGGTCGGCTGGATTTTTATAAGGCGCTGCCACATTATCCTTATAAAAGTGATTATCTCTGGTTTTTCTACAATGCAGGATACTTCTGTGGGCGGTGGTAAAACGATTTGGGCTGTGGCCCACATTGGTGTTATAAATCCAACTATAATCTAAGACCTCATAGCAAACACTGTCCAAATATTTCACCCGAAGATGCGCGTTTTGTTTCGGATAATTAATTAAAAACATATTTCCCGTATCCTTAAGAACCCGCAGCGACTCTTTTGCCAACTCGACATACCAATCGATGTATTCATCGAAATCTTTAGTGTAGGACTTGTCGCCATATCTTCTTCCTACATTGTAATCGGGGTCTCCATATACCATATCCACGCATTTATCGGGTAATTCTTTTAAGAACTCCAGAATATCGCTCAGGAAAACTTTATCCAAATATTTTTCAATAGACATAATCTACCCCCGGCAAACCACCCAATTAATTCCCGCCTTTTTCATAAAAGACCTTAATCTTTCCGGGCCCTTTATTTTAACTAACGCCTCTTTGAGTCTCTGGTTGTTAGATTCTCCGGCGACATAAATCAGAAAGTTAAATAGAAACGCCCTGCCTTCATTATCCCAATACACTATGTCTTCCATAATGAACAGCCATTTGATGACCTTCAAAATGACCTAGACGGCGGCGCCTTTCTTAAAAGCTGTCGGCAGAGTGGGATATTTATTCAATACTTTATCGACATCGCTTTCAGAACAGTGGTAGATTTCGGTGATGGCATCTAACAATGCGGGAAATTGTTTTTTGTTTTGGCGCTTCTTATTCTTTAAGTCCTTGGCTATTTGGATATGGCTTCCTTCGCCAAGAGCAAAATCTTCGGTTACCTCCACCTTAAAATCGAAATTCTTTTTATGACCAGGCCGAGAGATAAAAAGTCTCCCTGCCGGCATTTCTTCAACCGGATATTTGAACCCTATTCCCTTGCCCTTTTTGCGATATTCGGTTTTAATAAAGGTATTAACCACCTCCTTTGCTATCTGATGTCGCCTGAGACTGCCTTTAATCTCAATCATCTTACCGGTAAGGATAATCTTTGCACTCTTCATCTCTGCAAACCTACCTTTTATCAACGCAACCTTTTCCCGCCCCGTAATCTTATCCGTGGGCGGGATCCCGCCAATGATTTAATTTCAAGGCGGGGTTAGACGATACCTAACCGCAACCGAAACCTTTTACAACGAAACCGGACAATTATGCTATTGCTAATCTTCCACTGCGGATAAGCTCTTTCACCCCAAACCCTTTTAACTCTTCCAACAATTCCTTTATCTGCTGCTGGTCGCCAACGGCCTCGATGATAGCAACTTCTGCTTTAAGCTGGACGATTTTGGCCACGAATTTCTTCAAGGTCTTTTCTAACTTTGCTTTTTCTTTTGCCGAACAGGCGACCTTTACCAGAACTAATTCGCGGTCAATATGTTCCTTTTTGGTAAAGTCCGTGACGCTGATGACATCAATAAGTTTGTTGAGCTGCTTTTTTATCTGCTCGAGGATTTTCTCTTCCTCTGCTTCCACCACCATCGTCATATAGGAAGTAGCCGGGTCCAGGGTTTCGCTCACTGCCAAAGAGGCGATGTTATAGCCGCGCGCGCTAAACAGCCCGGCCACCCGCGCCAAGACCCCGGGTTTATTTTCTACCAAGACTGAAATCGTATGCCGCATTTGTCGCTTCGCTCCTTTGATTCGCAGATGATCACAGATTAAAAGATGCGAGATTAGCGCAGATTGTCTTTAGACTCATCTGTGCTAATCTTGCCGCTTCTCATCTGTGTTCATCTGCGTTCTACGCCAAGCCTTCAATCATCTTATTAATCGCCTCTCCGGCCGGCACCATCGGGAAAACATTTTCTTCCTCTTCAATTTCGAAATCAACGAACACCACATTGTCCGTGGCAAGCGCCTTGTCAATAGCCGCACGCACCTCTTCTTTTTTGGTTACCCGAATTCCCACTGCGCCATAGCTCTGCGCCAATTTCACAAAATCCGGATTGTAGAGTTTGGTATAGGAATAGCGTTTCTTATAGAACAATTCCTGCCACTGGCGCACCATGCCCAGATAGCCGTTATTCAAAATCGCCACCTTGACAAAAATTTTCTCCGCCACCGCTGTGGCCAGCTCTTGAATATTCATTTGTATCGAGCCGTCGCCGGCAATGTCAAAAACTTGTTTTTCGGGACAAGCCACTTTCGCGCCAATTGCCGCGGGAAAACCAAACCCCATAGTTCCCAAACCGCCAGAAGAAATAAAGGTGCGCGGCCGGGTATATTGATACCACTGACAAGCCCACATCTGGTTTTGGCCGACTTCCGTGGCAATGACGGCTTCGCCTTTAGTGGCTTTATAAATCTCCTCGATG
>JBMONJ010000106.1:0-9392 GCA_049324655.1 Candidatus Omnitrophota bacterium
CCAGAGCCGGCGGTTTTTAAGAAAGCCCCGCAGAGTGCCTTGGATATTAAACATTCCAGTTGGCTCAAAAGATTCTAACTCCTTAAGGTCCTTTAAATTCAAAGTGAGTTTTCCCGCCAGATCCAGCCAAGGATTATCCGGCTCGTTTAAATCCACTTTACCGGTCAAGGCAAACACCGAGTTTAGATATTTACCGTCGAGACGGGAAAAATTTAAGCTGTCTTTAAAGATATCCACCTTGGTAGAAAGCGAAAGCATCTTAGAGCCCAGCGCCAGCTCTAAAGCGGGGTTGGCCAAGTCCTCCAGCGTGCCGGTGGCGACAAAGGTATTTTTATCAAAGACAAAAGAAAGTTTTTCCCATGTGGCAGAGTCTTGAGTAATTTGCACCTTGCCGTTAATTTCTGTTAAAGGGAATTTAAGTTGTGGGGTATCTAACTTCGCGTTGGTAAGTTGTAAGTCGGTCACGAATACCGGCTGGGAAAGCGCGCCGGAGAGATTTAAGACCAGCTGGGTTTCGCCCTTAGCTGCGAATTCATAGCGCGAAAGCACATCGGAGAATATCTCGATAAGTTTTTCCACCGTCGGGCTGGCGAAGACCTTAGCTTCGATTTGCGGAGAGGCAAAATTGAAAATCTTTCCCGTCGCGGAAATGACGGTTTCGCGGCTTACGCCGGATAACTCCTCGACTCTGACTCCTTGGGGATTTATCAGCAGTTTTCCTTTGACGCCAGATATCTCTTCAAGCCGGGGTATCCCCGTGAGTGCGGCGTTAAATACCTCGGTTTCGGCATTGAAGGTTTGATTATCTATCTTAAGGTCAATTGAGGCATCGGCATTCAAATGAAGCGGGTCCCGGGAGATGTCAATTCCCTCGCAGGCGAGACGGGTGTTGAGGCGCAGGCCGCCACGGTCAAAAAGCATCTCGGCCTGCGCCTCCTTCACTGCCGCGCGGTTAAGCGCAAAGGGAAAATCAAGATAAGGCGAGAAGACCAGCGGGTTAAAATTATGCAAATCCATTTTCGCAGACAGTCGGTTTTCTCCCAAGTCATAGTTGCCGTTTACCAACAACACACCCGAGGCGGTTTCCTTGGCGAGCTTGGCCTCAAGAATGAATTTTACATTTTTTGGCAGGGCAAGATTCGCCTTGGCCTTTAATTGCGGAACCTCTGTCAGGAAGGGTTCGGCAGCGCCATAATCCTCGAAAAATACCTTGGCCCCGGTAAGGTTGGCCCGGTAGACCAGAAAAAGAAATTCCGGCTTTGCTGCGGGTTTCAAGTTAAGCGCACGCCAGTTCCAATTTCCGTCGGGGAAACGGGTGATATTTATGGTCGCAGCGTCAATCTTTAAAGAGGGGATGATGATGCTTTTGCTTCTGAAGATCGGCAAATAAAGCACTTGAAAGTAGACTTCTTCAGCAGAGATTAAAGGCTTGTCGGCAGTCGAGTTGGCCGGGAATATGGCGAGGTCCTTGATGACGATGCCTTTAAAGAAACTGTAATTAAAATCTTTGAAGGTGATTTGGGTGTTGAGCTGCGGGGCAAGAGAGGCGGTAATTATGGAACGAATCTTGGCGGGCAGATAAACGCTGTTAAGAAACAAAATCAGTCCCGCGGACAGGACCAGTAGGGTAAACAGGATGAGCGCGAGCAGCCTTTTCATTTTCATAGGGACATTATTATATCTTAGCGACAGCGGCGTTGCAAAGGGAAAATCGGCGTGTTATAATAACCCCACGGCAAAATAAAAATCCGGGGAGTGGCGCAGTTTGGCTTAGCGCGTTTGGTTTGGGACCAAAAGGTCGTGGGTTCGAGTCCCACCTCCCCGATTATGCGCCTGTCCTCGGCAGCCCCCATGCTTTCTTGCGAAAGTAAGAATGGGGGGCTAAGCGCTGGGGACACGGCGGAAGAATGTAAAATTGCGCGCCTGTAGCTCAGTTGGATAGAGCAACTGCCTTCTAAGCAGTGGGCCGCCCGTTCGAATCGGGCCAGGCGCATTCTACTACGCAAGGAGAGCAATGAAAAGAATCGTCAGAAATTTTCTTTTTTACCTGCTAATCGTCTTTCTCTTAGTTGCCCTTTCGGGTTTTATTTTTGTCTTGTTTAAGGGCAAGACGCTGATAGTTGCGCAGTTATCTAAGATCTTAAAAGCCGAAGTCAAAGTTGCGGCAGTCAGGCTTAGCCCCACATTGACCTTGGAGATTCGCAATTTGGATATCCCGCAATTTGCCAAGGTCGAGCGGGTGATTGTCTCGCCGGTAGTGGCGGGATTTGCCCGTGGCCGGATAGTCTTGGGCAAGGTTGCGCTGGTTCGTCCCCGCGCTACCTTGTCGCGTTCTCCTGACGGAAGTTTTAATGTTCCCGAGGGCATTAAGGAAAAGCTGCGCGAAAAATCCAAGGCCCCGACGCCGGTATTAATTAGCGGGTTAGTGATTAAAGACGGCGAAGTGATTTTTAGCGACGAAGGCAAATCACCGCCATTTTCCTTTAAGGTAAGAAATATTAATGCGGATATCGGCAATAAGATATTATCCTTTAATCCCTTTCTCACCCGCATCTCGGCGGCGGCGGAGATAATCGGTAAAGAGGATGCGCCGCCGGCAGTGGTGAGCGCGGCCGGCTGGGTCAATTTCTTAAAGAAGGATATGAAGGCCGCGCTCGAACTGTATGATCTCGATGCCGTGTATTTCCTGCCGCTTTACTCCAATCTCGTGGCCTCAAAACTGCAAAACGGCATTGTCAGTTTCAAAAGCGACTTGGTCGCCAAGAACAATGCTCTGGTGGCCAATTGTCGTTTGAATATCAAAGATTTGGTCTTTGTAAAACCCGAAGAGGAAGGCGCGCCGAACTTGACCTTTTTAGATATCGTGACCGGCGGATTAAAGACGGAAAACAAAGAAGTGGTGGTTGATTTTGTCATTAAAACAAAGCTGGATAATCCCAAGGTAGATTTGGTAAAATTAAGTGGAAGCGTCATCGGCAAGGCCTTGGGCGAGCAGATGCTGGCGCATCCTGAAGAGACTGTCGAGAATTTCAAGAGCATCGGCAAGGACTTTGAAAAATTTGGCAAGGAGATGCTTAAAGAGCAACTGGGAATAGACCTTGAGCGCAAAAAGGAGGAGTCGGTCGATGCCCCGGCTCAACAACAATAAGCTACCCGCCTTCGCCCTTCAACAAGTAAATGATGGTATGGACTTCGGCGCGGTTCAACTCGCCCCCGCCGTTTTGCTTCGCTCTTGCGCAAGCAAAACGAAGCAGCGGGGGCTCATAGAAGGAGGTCAGATGGATATAAAACCGCTTGAGGTAACTTGGAAGCGCGCGTTTAAGTTGTGGTGGTACATTACTTGGCGGACGGTTTTTGCAACTATTGGGGCTTCAGTAATCTTGACGCTCTTGGCAGCGGCGTTAATGGTGTCTTTGAAGATTAGGTCTTTGTCTTTAGTTGGCCGGATTGTCGCCATTATCTTCAGGTTGTTAAATTTAGTTGCTTATATGGCATTTGCCATTACCGTCACCAAGCAGGCCTTCAAAAAACAATTCTCCGACTTCAAGATTGTAATGATAGAGAGGGAGTCGAAATAAATCTCACGGTGGGCGTAGCTTACGTGAGCAGACGAGTTACGGAGCTGCGGCGACGTAACTCGTAGTCCCGCGCAAGCGGGAGGTCTGCGAACGTAATCCTGAGGCGCGAGCAGGGAAGCGCCGAAGGATCAAGAATGGCGGATTTAGCTCAGGAAGAAGAGTGGTTCGTGTATATGCTTCAGTGTCGAGATGGTAAAATCTACACCGGGATTACCAATGATTTTGAACGTCGTATAAAACAGCACAACCGTGGTCAGGGTTGCCGCTTTACAAAATTTAGAACTCCGGTCACGCTTCTGCATAAGGAAGTTTTTCTCTCTAAGTCTTTGGCCTTGAAGAGAGAGGCGGAAATCAAAGGCTGGAATAGAAACAGGAAGTTGGCATTAATGACTCGTTAGGATGGTAAGGGGCCCTTCGTCCTTCGTTTCACTCAGGACTCAGGGCCACCATTTCTGACGCAATAAATCAGGGAAATGGTGGGCGTAGCTCAATTGGCTAGAGCGTTAGACTGTGGCTCTAAAGGTTGCGGGATCGTTCCCCGTCGCCCACCCCATTTAAGTTTTAATCCCTCCGCTATAAAAAGCGAGGGCTTTTTGTTTTTTTAGAAGAATTTATTTGAAGTGCTTATGGACAAATTAGGAAGAAATGACCCTTGTCCCTGCGGCAGCGGAAAAAAATACAAGAGGTGCTGTTTGGATAAAGATTGAGAACTGGCAAGGGCCTTTGGGCAAGGTTTAGGCACAGACACTCTTCTAGATGAATATTATTTTCTATTTAAAGGTATTGTTATGTATGGCGAATCACAGAAAAATTTCGGCGAGCATAAGGAAATTTTGAAAAAAACATACGAGGATTATGAGAAGCGTTTTGAACCAGGGCTTGAAAAGGGGATTCCAAACGGGCTTTTTATGACCTGGTTTTATCTGGATTATCGTTTTGGCCAAACGCAGGAAACAATCGCGGAAAGGTTAAGCTCAACAGGAACTAATCAGGATTTCGATTTCAATCTTCTTAAAAATAAATTAGGCATTCTATGAAAGAATATACTAAAAGCCAAAAGAAAATCTTGCGTGAGTTGCCCAATAAAGCCTATGAAAGGCAACTAAGGCGCGAATTGGAAGATTTATACAAGAAATTTCGGGGGTGGAAAGAGAATTTTCTTTCAAGCGACGCCTTATCTTGCGAGATTCACAAATTCCACAACGGCGCCTCTCGCAAGCTTTACAATAAATTTCACGATTTGCCTCTTGATTTAGCTGTTGCAGGAGCCATTACCAGCGGCGTTCTAAGCAGCGATGAGATACCGGCCGAAATTCCTGGCGCTCTTTCGCCACTCATAAAAAACTTACAAGAAATTCAAAAATGAGAGTTAAAATATTATAAGAACTGGTCAAAAAAATGCGGGGAAATAATTAAAGGATAAGAATATGCTTTCAGCGATAAGGGAGATAGGGAAATGGGAGAGAAAGAAATCTAATAGAGATGTCGTATCTCTTCCTATCAAGAATGCAAAGATAATTTTTATAAAGATTAATACCGATGAGATAAAATTTGATGATGTTGAACTTGAGGATGGGATATGTTAAGCAAGCTATATTGAGAGATTATTATGACAATGAGACAGGATTTATTGCTAAAGATACAAAATCAGTGGTTATATGGTAGAAAATGGAAACAGATATTTTAAAACTTAAATTTACCGTAGAGGTTAATTTAAACAAAAGTGACGCTGAAAAAATTAGGGGATATCTTGGCAATATATTTTGGGATAACCCCTATGCTCATCAGCATAAAAGTGATGGAGGTTTTATATACCAATATCCTCGCGTTCAATACAAAGTAATTGATGGCGCCTGTTTGTTGTTAGGTTTTAAAGAAGGCTCAGAAATTGTGAAGACGACATTTCACGATTTGAAAACATTAAATTTAGATGGTAAATGGGAAGAAATTTTAAGCAAGGGATTAGAAAGCTATGCAGCGACTTTTTACATAGCACCAGAACAAACGAGATATTCCTTCCTCACTCCTTGGCTCGCATTAAATGAGGATAACTACGAGAAATACACAAAGCTTAAAACTTGGGTTGAAAAGAAGGAGTTGTTAGCCAAAATACTTATTGGTAACATTATTTCTATATCCAAGAGTTTGGGTTATACTGTGCCGGAGCCGATTAAGGCAAACATTGGATATTTAAAGGAGATTAAGACTTCCCTTAAAGGCACTCCCATGCTCGGCTTCCTCGGTACATTCTCGGTTAATTTTGAGATTCCGGATTATTGGGGAATTGGTAAGTCGGTTTCGCGGGGGTTTGGCACGGTAAAAAGACAAAATTCAATAAAAGGAATAGATGGTTGACAAAGTATTAAGTATTTAGTAAACTATAGTTGTATAATTACTGAGATTAGTTGCCGCGACAGAAACAGAAAATAACGATGGAAAAATTGAGGAAAAGGAAAATTTTCTCTAAAGTTTCAGCCTTTATTGACGATAAAGAAGCTATTGTTATTCATGGGGCACGCCAAGTTGGTAAGACTTATTTCTTACGTTATCTTATAGAAAACAACTTAAAAGTCAAGTTTGAGGAAAGCAATATTTTTTATTTAGATTTGGAGGATTTTAGATTATTAGAGCTATGCAATAGGTCCTGTGAAGAAGTGATAACCTATCTGAAGGCTAAAGGTGCAGATTTTAATAAGAGAATATTTTTAATAATTGATGAGATTCAATATTTGCATAATCCTTCATCATTTCTTAAGTTATTTTTTGATAGATACAGCGAAAAAGTAAAATTAATTGTAAGCGGGTCATCGAGCTTTTTGATAAAAAAGAAATTTAAAAACTCTTTGGCTGGCAGGATTATTGATTTTGAACTTTTTCCTTTGGATTTTGAGGAATTCTTGGAATTTAAAGATTTAAAATATAATTTAGAGATCGGTCCTCCTGAAGCGATGAAAGATGAGTTGACGAAGCTTTACGCTGAGTTCGTTATTTATGGCGGTTATCCCGCAATTGTTTTAGAAGAGAACATAGAAAAAAAAGAGGTAAAGTTAAAACAAATTATTAATACTTATATCAAGAAAGATATTAGAGATTTAGCAGAGATAAGAGAGGTGGATAAATTTAATGCTTTATTGCAGATTCTTGCTTCACAAATAGGAAATCTGTTAAATATTTTTGAACTTTCCAGCACGGTTGGTTTAGCCAAAAAAACTATCGAAGAATACCTTTTTTTATTAGAAAACACTTATATCATTCGTAGGATAAAACCTTTTCATAAAAATATAAGAAGCGAACTTGCCAAGATGCCAAAGATTTTTTTTGAAGATACAGGCCTGGCAAATATTTTGGCCAATAAAACTTTTCTCCAAAAATTAGAAGGAAGTATTTTAGAAAACAGTATTTACTCACAATTACGAAAAAACTTTAATGTAGATTATATATATTTTTGGAGGACAAACATAAAACAGGAGATAGATTTTATTGTTGATATGATAGAAAAAAATAAGGTAAACAAATTGACCGCGATAGAAGTAAAAAATATCTTTCTGAATAAATATGGGAAGAATTTGAATTATTTTTTTAAGCACTACCCTGGAACGAAAAAGTTTTTTTGTTGCCTTGAAAGAAAAGAAAATCCTAAAGATAGAGCTCTTCATTTGATTTATCCGTGGCAATTATTATTTATCATTGAGCGCTAAAAACTTAAGACTGTGCAATTAGTGATTAATACATATGGCTCGTACCTGAAGAAAAAAGAAGGATGCTTCTTGGTTAAGAATGAGGATAAGGAATTTGAGGTGTCTGCCAAGAAGATAGAAAGCATCTTAATTACCACCGGTGCCTTTCTGTCTACAGATGCAATTAAATTTGCAATGGAGAATAATATCGATTTGGTATTTTTAGATGAATTCGGCTCGCCTTACGGCCGTGTCTGGCATGCAAAATTGGGCTCCACCACTTTAATTAGGAGAAAACAATTAGAGATTGCTGAAGACGATAGAGGATTAGAGTTGGCTAAAGAATGGATAATTGTCAAATTTGAAAATCAGATTGATTTTCTAAAGAGATTGGCAAATTCTCGTCCAGAAAAGCAGGAAAGAATAGAAGGATACGCCAAAAAATTAGAAGAGATAAAATCTTCTTTGAATAATTTATCAGGTACAATTGATGAGAAGAGAGGTTCTTTGATGGGTCTGGAGGGTTCAGCTGGTAGAATTTATTTTGAGGTATTGAGTTTTATTGTACCTGAGCGCTTTGAGTTTGACGGTCGCTCGCGCCAGCCGGCAAAGGATGAATTCAATTGTCTTTTGAATTACGCATACGGCGTGCTTTATTCCTTAGTTGAAAAGGGATGTATTATTGCGGGGTTAGACCCTTATATCGGCTTTATCCATACAGACAACTACAATAAGAAATCTCTTGTGTTTGATTTGATTGATATGTTTAGAACCTTTGCCGAACAAACCGTTGTATATCTATTTAGTATTTAGGTCGAGTTTCCATTAAAACCAGGATTGTGTAATGCTACTACTTTAGCAACTCTGAAGTATTACAGGCAGTAATACTACCACTTTCGCAAGCAGGACTTTAACTTTGATGTACTTTTGTGTTATGTTTTATTCGGGGTGAAAAACATATTGCCAAATTAACTATTTATGGTAACAATAATTATCAATTGCTAAGTATGGCTTCCGATAAAGGAGGCAGGCTCCGAACATTTTGCTTTTGATACGATGGCATGCTATAACTGTATCAGATTGTGAAGCGATTAATAGGGCTAATCGCTTCAGGAAAAATAAACCAGATTCCTCGCCTAAGCCTCCGAAATTCTCTTTAGAGAATTTTCGGCAGGCTCGGGATTAATCCGCGCAGTTGACTTATGTTTACTTCGTTCCATAAGTCAAGCGCTCATTAAATGAAATACATTGGGCAATGTGACTCTTGGCCGAATTTGACTTGGGATAGCAACGCGCTTCTGTCTCTTTTGGGACCAGCCAGACTTACGCAAGGAAATCTTCTTGGCCGTATCGAACGTCTCGGTTTTAAACTTGGAGACGAGGCTCAGGCAGATATCCTTACAGAAGAAGCTATTAAGACTGCCGCAATTGAGGGTGAACGTCTTAACTCTCAAATGGTGCGTTCATCGGTTGCCAGGCATTTAGGGTTACGGGAAGCGGGTTTGATCCCGGCTACTTGATCCATAGATGGATTGGTTGAGGTTATTTTAGACGCAACGCAAAAATACAAGGGGACAGTCCCCAAGTGGGGGCTGTCCCCTTTTTCTTTTAAGTTGACAAAAAAGACCGGAAATTATATAATTGCATTCAATTAAACCAATTCTTACTGAATAAGAATTAAGTAAAGTGTAGGACAAAATGAAAAACACCACCTATTCCAGCCTCTCAAAAGACGAACTTTTGTTGATTTCCCGGGCTGAATACGAGAACTGTAAGCTCATTACCAATGATTTTACCAAGAAAGTCTTCGGTGAGGCCAAGAAAGCCGCCAATACGGTGGACAGGCTAAGGAAAAAGGGACGATTAATTCAACTTGAAAGAGGCAAGTACATCCTTGTGCCGATAAAGGCTCCAAATCAGCTCTGGACGCCCAATGAATTTGTTGTCGCCAGCCTTTGGATGGGTGATGCGCCATATTATATCGGTTATTTCACTATGTATAACTACTGGGGCTTTACGGAACAAGTGCCTCAGACCGTGTTCGTTCTGAATACCCAAAAGTCCCGCACGAAGAAAATCGGCGATACCTGTTATAAGGCAATCAAGATAAAGAGTGATAAATATTATGGCGTCGAAA
>JBMONJ010000107.1:0-9317 GCA_049324655.1 Candidatus Omnitrophota bacterium
AACGCGTAGCCGATCCTTTTGGTAGGCCTTTAAAAAATGCCAGAAGACCGGCGAGGCGAGCAAGCCGGCGATCACCGGAGTAAAGACCAATCCTTTCGGCGCGCCGGAGATAAAAAGCACTACAAAGAAAATCAGTATATACAACACCGCGGTTCCCAAATCTGGTTGCATAAATATCAGCCCGGCGGGAATGGCCGTTAAAGCAAACGGCGGCAAAAACTGTCGAATAACCTGATTGAGCCGGTAGCCGGCGTAGTTCCGGGAAAACCTACCTTTAACACTAAACCAGCGGCAAAGCACCAAGATTATTCCCAATTTCATCGGCTCCGAAGGCTGAAGATTTAAGCCTCCTAATTCCAGCCAGCGCTGGGCGCCCAAAATCCTGCGGCCCAAAACCAAAACCACTAATAGCAACAAGACTCCAAAACCATAAATCAGATAGGCATAGTCATAAATCCGGCGGTAATTGAAATTTGCCGCAGCAAAAAGCATTACCACCGCCAGACAAAACCAAACCACCTGCTTAAGGAAAAGCGGACTCATCGGCCTTTGGCCGCGCTCGTAGGTCGCACTGTAAAGCGCGGCCAGACCAATGAGCATTATCGTGATGGTGGAAGCGTAGATTATTTTATTCTCATTGCGCATATCTTGATATATGTTAATGACAAATGTCAAATAAATTTCCAATCCCCAATTTGGACATTGGAAATTGGGAATTTATTAGTCATTTGGCATTATAAAATTTTTTCTTCCACCATCCTCCTCAAAATCTCCCTCGCCACTACGCAGGCATTGTAGCCGGAGCCGCCGTTTTCTAAAAAGACAGCGAAGACCATTTTTGGCTCTTGATACGGGAAGAAACCCACGAACCACGCGTGAGGCCTTCCCTGCCCGACTTGCGCCGTACCGGTCTTGCCAGCGACCTTTAAGTTCTCTATATTCAAGATATGCGCGGTGCCGGTGGGCTCGGAAACCACCGCACGCAGGTCGCGCCTTACTATTTCAAGGTTCTGTGGTTTTATCTTTAATCGCTTCTGACGCCCGATAACCGCAGGCTGCCGTCCGGCAACCTCTTTAACCAAATGTGGCCTCGCCGCAAAAGTACCATTTACCACCGTCGCCATCATTATTGTCAATTGCAAAGGGGTAACCAAGAGCTCCCCCTGGCCAATGGAAAAATTCAGCGTGTCTCCCGGATACCAATTCTCTTTTCGCGCCATCCGCTTTTGTATTGGGGAGGGGATGATGCCTTGCGCCTGCGCCGGTAAATCTAACCCCGCGGTTTGACCAAAACCCAATTCATAAGCCAGCCGGCTTAAGGCCTCAGGCCCGGCCAGCCGGCCCAAATGGTAGAAATAAACGTTGCAGGAATGGGCAAAGGCCAGACGCAGATCTTGCAACCCATGCTTCTGCGTGCAGGCAAACTGCCGGTTGCCCAACTGGTAACTGCCATTACAGAAAAAACTGGTTACAGCAGAAACCTTTCCTTGCTCCAAGGCTGCCAATGCCGTAACCACCTTGAAAACCGAACCCGGAGCGTAAAGGCCACTGACCGCGCGGTTTAAAAGCGGCGCTTGCTGGTCTTGAAAATATCCACTTAGCAAATCCGGAGCATAACGCTCGACAAAAACATTGGGGTCAAAAGCCGGAGAGCTAACCATCCCAAGAATCTCTCCGTTTTTGGGGTCCATAAAGATTGCGGCTCCCTTAAAACCAGAAAGCGCCTCGGCGCAAATCTTCTGTATGCGCGCGTCAATGGTAAGCCGGATATCCTTTCCTGCCGTCGGGGAGCGCATCCCCAACATCCGCACCTGCCTGCCGCGGTTATCCACTACAATCTGCACACCCCCGTCTTCGCCGCGCAGGAAGTTGTCGTAATATTCTTCAATGCCACCATAGCCAACCATATCCTTTAGCTTATATCCATAATCCTTTAGCCGGGTAATGCGAAACCGGTCAATCTCCCCAACATATCCTAAGATGTGACTTGACACTGAAGCCAAAGGATAGGCGCGCTTGGCATTTACCTGCACGGAAATGCCCGGATACTGGTTCTTGTTCTCTTCGATTTTTATGGCCTGCTCCCGAGAAATATTTTTGGCAACTACCACCGGGGCAAAGGGCGCGTTGCGATTGAGACGGAAATGTTTTACCAGTTCCTGCCGATCTTTTTGCAGCGCGCGGCTTAAGAAAACGAAACCTGCTTCGGGCTCTTGAAAATCCTGCGGGATAATCACCACATCGTAAGACGGCAGGTTTTCTGCCAAAATTATTCCGTTACGGTCATAGACAGTTCCGCGCCTTGCCTGACGGGCAATGAGACGAATACAGTTCTTTGCGCTAAGCTGCCGGTAATACCCGCCCATTATCAACTGCATATAGGCAAGGCGCAAGAGCACCAGAAGAAACATCAGGCTTAGGGTTATAAAGAATATTTTAAGGCGCATTTTCGCATAATCCAAAATAAACCCGGAGCCACTAAGGCCGTATATAAACTCTGCGGCAGGATTACCCGAAATACCGCGGTAACCCAGGGAAGCGGTAGACGGGATAAATATAAGAAAAAATTCACCCACCCGGCAACCAGACTTAAAGCCACCACCAGAATCTCCTTCAGATACAGATCCTCGCGATAAATATAACGCTTATAAACATCGAGAAGAATAACGCAAACCGTATAAGCCAAGGCGCTGGCTCCGAATATGCCGGCGGAAAAACTATCCTGTAAAGAACCCGCGAGCAGGGCAATAAACAAACTCTCATAGAAGCGGCAATAGAAGCTCAAGAATATCACCGCCGCCAGAAAAAAATCCGGCCGGACCTGCAAGGGATTGATTTGGCTGGAAAACAGAAGCTGTAGAAAAAGGGTCGCCAAAATACAGATTATGAAAAAGAAATACCGGCGCATAAGTTAAGATACCGAAAAGTACCTCTTGACTCTATTGGCCAGTAATTTTCTGGGGTGGAGGTGTGTTGTGGGTTGTGTGTCGGGTAATGAGTTGTGAGGGTGGGGTAAAATATATGTTACCCACAACCCAATACTCACAACCCGACCCACAACGCATAACTCACCCCCACAACTCACCCACAATACTCGCCATTTATTGCATCAGCACCAAGACTTCTTCAAGACTGGAAAGTCTTTCCTGCGGCTTGACCAAACAATTCTTATAAAGGCCGCTGGGGTCTTGCTCTACTGCCGTAACCTGTCCGATGATAAAACCTTTTGGGTAAATGCCGCCTAAGCCCGAAGTGATTATAATGTCGCCAATTTGGATATCGCTCTTTGCCGGCAGAAAATGCAGGATGCAATTTCCAGTAAGCATGCCTGAAGTTATACCCTGTTCCCGGCTTCTTTGCACCAGTGAGGCCACGCTGCTGTTGGGATCATTAATCAACATGACCTTTGCCGTGGAGCTGCCCGCCTCGATGACCTTGCCTACCAAGCCGGCCTCGGTAACCACGCACATATTCACCTCTACGCCGTTATTTTTCCCTTTGTCAATGATTATCGAAGAAGACCAGTTGGTGGGATCCCGGCTTATAACCTTGGCAGGCAGAAAGGTATCTGGGGAGTGGTTTTTAAAAGCAAGTAGACGGTTGAGCCGGGCATTCTGTACCTCTAACTCCTCCATTTTAATGAGCTTAGCTTTTAAGGCCGCGGTTTCTTTGGCAAGAATGAGGTAACGATTATAAGTGGAATGATAGGTTAAGAGCTTTTTAATTTCTCTGAGGGGGAAGGTAATAATTCTTAGCACCAACGCCGAAGAATCAACCACTCTTGAATTAAGATCGGATAGGGGCGGGATTTTAGCGAGGACAATAACGCAGACAATCAGCAGGCTTAATACATAGGGAAGAAACTTCTTATATCTGAACACCGTTTATGGGCGGACGCGCTTAAGAGAAATTGCTATATTGCTAGTTTGTCAGAAACTTAAAACTCTATCCGCGGCGGAACGATTACCCGCTTAAGATAATGCATCTCCCCCAAAACCTTTCCGGTGCCCATAGCCACGGCCGTCAGGGGATCATCAGCAATATGCACCGGTAAGCCAGTCTCTTCGGCAATCAGTTTATCTATCCCGCGCAAAAGCGAGCCGCCGCCAGCCATAACAATTCCCTTTTCAATTAAGTCCGCGGCCAATTCCGGCGGGGTGCGCTCCAAAGTAATCTTTGCCGAATCCACAATGGCGCGGATAGGTTCTTGCAAAGCCTCGCGGATTTCCGTAGATGTGACTGTCACCGTTTTAGGCAAGCCGGAAATCAGATCCCGGCCGCGCACCTCAATGGTCAATTCCTCTTCCAGGGGATACCCCGAACCAATCTTTATCTTGATGTCCTCGGCAGTGCGCTCGCCGACCATTAAATTGTAGCTTTTCTTCATATGCTCAATAACCGCCAAATCCATTTCATCGCCGCCAATGCGGATAGATTTGGAGAAAACAATCCCCGCCAAAGAAACAATGGCCATTTCCGTGGTGCCGCCTCCGATGTCAATAATCATATTTCCCGACGGCTCTTCAATGGGCAGGCCCACACCAATTGCCGCGGCCATTGGCTCTTCCACCAAAAACACCGCGCGCGCTCCGGCGCGCTCGGCTGAGTCGCGCACTGCGCGCTTCTCGACTTCGGTAATTCCCGAAGGAATGGCAATGACCATACGCGGCCGCACCAAAACCTTTCGTTTGTGGACCTTCTTGATAAAATAACGCAGCATCGCCTCGGTAATTTCAAAATCGGCAATAACGCCGTCTTTCATTGGCCGGATAGCCACGATATTGCCCGGGGTACGGCCTAACATCCGCTTGGCCTCTTCACCCACGGCCAAGACATGATTGGTATCCTTCTGAATGGCCACCACCGAAGGCTCGCATAAAACAATACCCTCGCCTTTTACATAGACGAGGGTAGTAGCCGTGCCTAAATCAATACCTAAATCATTGGAGAAGAGACCTAACACATAATTAAATAAAGAGTTCAATAACCTTAACAGCTTCTGCGCCATCCACGCACCCCTTTTAATGAGCAGATAATTTGCGGAACGAAGTGAACGCAAATTATAGCGAAGCGTCTGCGAATTAAACCCTTGACACCTTACTGTCAAAGGTCGTGGCTTCATTTGACATAATAACTAAAAACTTTTTTACTGTCAAATATTATTATGTGGCCGCAGCCGGCGCAGGTCGCGCAGGAAGGTGGGATAGGATTTGGCAATACACTCGATATCCTCAACCACACAACCGAGTTTTAAGCCTAAAACACAAAAGGCCATGGCCAAACGGTGATCCTTGTGCGGGTTCAAACGCAAGCCGCGCCGCAATTCCTTGACTGGCGTTATGAGCAGCGCATCTCTATTTTCACGGATGTCCGCGCCGATCTTTAATAACTCCGCACGCAAATCGCTGATGCGATCCGACTCTTTCTTTCGGGCGTGGGCAATACCCCATAATGTTGTCCTGCCCTTAGCAAACAAGGCAGCCACGGCCATTACCGGTGTCAGGTCCGGACAGTTGCGCAGGCAGAAATTGCCGCCGGAAAGTTGCGCCGGACCTTCAATTACCAGTTTGTCCGGCGCGAGCTTAATCTTCGCCCCCGTTCTTTTCAAAAACCCGATGATTGCTTTATCCGCCTGCGGCAAATCCTTGCGGCGGCTTTTCCTTAAAGTAATTTTTCCTTTTAAGATGCTGCCGGCTACCATAAAAAAGGCTGCCAACCCATAATCATCCGGCACCACAAACTTTTTTAAGCCGTGGAATTGCTGTCTCCCCTTTACCTTAAATTCTCTCTCGCCCGCCTTTTCTATCTTTATCCCCGCCTCTTTCAGTACCGCCAAGGTCATCTCAATATATGGCTGCGAGACCATCTGTTCTCCAATGATTTTTATCCGGGAGTCTTCTTTAAGCCGAGGACAGGTGATTAACAGCGAAGAGATAAATTGCGAACTTAGACTACCGTTGATTTCCATCCGGCCACCGCACAATTGCGAAGGCCAAAACTCCAAAGGCAGCCTAAACTCTTTTCCGCTTCCCTTAATCTTTGCCCCGTGTTGATTAAGCACCTTGACCAAATGGTGATTGGGTCTTTTTAACAAAGTCCCGACTCCTAAGACCCGGATTTTATTTTTGGTTAAGGTAAGTAAGGAGATAAGAAATCTGAGCGTTGTTCCGGACTCACCGACATTTATTGAGGGCGCAAAACGAAAATCGCCCTCAATTCCTTTTATCTCCCACGAATCTCTACCAAGGCGGGAAAAATGCGCGCCTAATTTTCGGCAGGCGCGAATGGCGACTTTAACATCTTCGCAATCCGAAACATTGAAAATCTTGGAAGCGCCGCCCAGAGCGGCAATAATAAAACTGCGGATAGAATAAGATTTTGACGCGGGGAGGTTAATCGTTCCCCGCAAAGATGAGGCGGGTCGAACTTTAAGAATCATTTCTTGGCCGCGACGCGGTCTCCCACTTTCAAGGCGTCAACCTTCAAAGGAGGAAGCGGCTCGGCAACGGACAAATTGCCCTGCACGCGCTGAATCTTTAATTCGCCGACGGACTGGTTATCGCGGGTAACAGTGAGGACCTGGTCGGGCACCACCGCGTCCTGTTGTCCAAGATTAGTGACTACGAACTGAAATTCTTTGTTAACGGTAAGAATACTGCCTGCGGGAAGCTGCGCCTCTGCGGGATTAACCACAATCTTGCCCAAATCGGCAGGGGCAGGCGCTGCGGCTAAATTCGCCTTTTCTTTTTCAAGGGCGGCGAGCTTTTCTCTTAGAGCATTAAGCTCTCCTTGGGCAAGGTTAACCTTGGAAACCAAGTCGTTCTTTTCTGTCTGCTCTTTGAACAGGTTGTCTTTTAGACTGGAATTCTCTGTGGCCAAAGATTCCTGCTGGGTTTTAGACGCGTCTAAGTCGCTGATTAAAGTTTTGATTTTGAGTTCGGCTTCTTTGACTTTTTCCTGCAGGAGAAAAAGCTGCTTCTTGGAATCGGAATACTGACGCTCTAATTCTACCTTGGCCGCCGTTACCTGATTTAAACTCTTTTCTGCGACCACCCGGCGGTCGGTTTCCTGTTTTAAAAGATACGAGGCGATTAAGGCTAGACATAAAAAGAGGACGGTGAGGATAGATAGAAAGAAAACGCTGACTTTGCCTTTTTTGTTCATATTTACCCCTGCCTTTCTGTTATATTGGCTTATATTTACGAAAATCATTATATATTTGTTGCAAAAAAAAGACAAGTGTTTATTTATTAATGATACTTTACCTTCATCAGCGTCAGACCGCAGGCTGGTGCAGTTGGACCAGAGAGGCAACGGTTTTTCTTACGCAACAGCTCTGACGCGGCGCTTGCCGAAAATCTGCCCCGGCCAATCTCTAAAAGCGTGCCTACGATATTGCGGCACATCTTATAAAGAAAACCCGTACCTTCGATATCAAAATAAATAAAATCTCCCTTCTGATTTATACGAAGGGATTTGACCTCCCGAATTGAAGAATGCAGTTTTTTGCTCGCGGCTTGAAAGGATTTGAAATCATTTTTTCCCTTAAGAGCGGCGGCGGCTTTGCGCATACCCTTTAAATCCAACGGCCAAGGATAAAAAAGGGAAAAGCGGCTATCGCGGGTGGAACGGAAAAGACGATTAAGAATGGTGTAGCGATAGGTTTTGGATTGGGCGCCAAAGCGGGCGTGGAAATCTAACGGTACCGCTTTGGCGCCCTTAACCACCAAATCTTGCGGCAAAATCGCGTTTAAAGCGCGCTGCATATCTTTAACCGCCATTTTCGACTTGGTCTTAAAATTCGCCACCTGTCCTAAGGCGTGCACGCCGGAGTCAGTGCGGCCCGAGCCGACGACCCTGATTTTTTCTCTAAGAATTCTCGACAGCGCCTGCTCCAAGGTATTCTGAACAGTCCTCAAATGCCTCTGAGTCTGCCAGCCGTGAAAATTAGTGCCGTCGTATTCGATGATGAGTTTAATGTTGCGCATTTACGCAGATGAGTTAGCCCGTTCTCCCGTTTGCCGGTTGGCCGATTAGCGCGTTCCCCGGCGCCCCAGAAACCCAGTGCCCCGCTCACGCGCCGAAGGAATTACCGCAATTCTATTCTATCTGTAAGTGCTCCTTTAGGAGAGATAAAGTGTCGAAGTCAAGCAGAAAAATATTCGTATTAATTCTGGTCTTAAAGTATTGTTCAATCCATCTCCGTTTCGATCTCTCTAATCCATATGCCGTAGCAGTAATAGTTTTATCTTTCATCAGGCTTATATTTAATCTTTCTAAGTTTGTTTCATCAAAACCAAATCCAAGGATATAGATTCTCTCGGCGTCTTCTATTAATCGATATGCGTCTTGAAATTCTTTACTTTCCTTAACTTCTCTTTCTTCGGTGATTAATTTAATGTTGTCGCAGGCATTTCTGATCCGAAGAATATTCTTCTCGCGCTGTGAATATGGGGATCCTTCACCATCTTGCCACGGTAATAAATCAAGCTGACCATAAAGGTGAATTATGGGAATATTCTTCAGTTTAGCGGCGCATTCTTGAGGATTCCTCTTAAACCGACTCTTTAGCGCCTCAAAAAGGAACTGCTCTAACGATCTATCGTAATTGAAAGTAATGAAAGAAATCTTATTTTTATCAAACTCTTCAAATGAAGATTTGAGCCTGTTATACAAATACATATACCAATTATCTTTCGATTCCCTCAGCCTCTCGTCTACTTCATAAGGGAGGAGATAAGAAGCAATTGTCATTTTCCCGATATCCATAAACTCTTTTCGCTGCTCAAGGAAGGAATCAATAGATAAATCGCTGCTCTTGGAGAATTCCGTAATAAATTTATCAACCCTTTTGTCATCCCAATCTACAGCTGCATCCGCAAGTTTTAAGGCATGGATTACGGGCCCTTTTCGACTTTGTAGGCGAATCAATTCCCGCAGTTCTATGCCTGTAGGATAACCAAACGGTTGACTGGCTCCCGCGCCTAAGATAAATAATGTTTTTGTTTTTATCATTTTCTCACCTTATCCGCTAAAACGCGCTAACGGGCCAACGCGAAAACGGGCGAACCTGTCGGTCTTTAATTATGTTTCCCTCCACCCTCCCGCCAGACGGTTGTCCAAAAGCTCTTGATTCAGAAAGCGGCCTTCTGCTGCTACCTTGGTCTCGTCTTCCTCGCCAGGAAGATAAAAGACCTCAACCAAATAGCGGTCGAATTTGTCGGGCTGGTAGGTTTTGACGATGAGGAATGGGCAGGGTTTGAGGGCCGCAATGAGAAATCTTTTGGCGGCCCGACCGGTCTTAGTGGTTATTTCCG
>JBMONJ010000108.1:0-6282 GCA_049324655.1 Candidatus Omnitrophota bacterium
TGCAAGATGTGAAAGTATTTCACGCGGGAACCACGAGGTCTCCAGCGTCCCAGTCTCCCGGTGCGCCGGTAAAATATTTTACCAACGGCGGCAGGGTGCTGGGGGTTACGGGCTTGGGCGCAACCATCAAAGAGGCCATTGACCATACCTATTCTGCCGTTGGGAGAATAAGTTTTGACGGTATGCATTACCGTAGAGACATTGGAAAAAAAGCAGTAGGTAGGGAGCAGTAGGTAGGGGGTGGGGGGATAAAATTCCAAATCCCAATACCCAAATTCCAAACAAGCTTCAATCACCAAAATTACAATGACCAAAACTATTAAGTTGGGGCGGTCACAAGGTGTGACCACTTGGCAAAGCAAATAATGAAAATGATTTCAAAAAAATGACAATACTTTATATTATTAATGAAATAAACGAAGCTCACGACCTCGCCAAGAAAAAAGATATGGTTAGTGAGACTCTCCAAAATACCGTCGGGAAAGCAGTTGCTTCTTACCGAAATTTTGTCGACCATGCTCGAGAATATCTTGGTACAGATTTACTCGAGCCGATTTCAACAAAAGGCGAGTATTTATTTAAAGCAACCGAAGAAACAAAATACTCTTAATACATCTTGCTCAGATAGCCATTTTGTTTTGACATTGGTCATTGAGATTTTATTCGGCATTTGAAATTTGGCATTGGTCATTAAACAGGGGGATTTTATGCGTAAAGTTATCAGCGTGGTGATGGGTAGTGAATCGGACTTAAGCGCAGTCAAAGAAGCGCTGAATATCCTTAGAAGTTTCAAAGTGGGCTTTGAAGTCAGGGTCTTATCCGCGCACCGCACGCCCAAAGAATTGGTGAAATATGTGGAGGCTGCGCCGCAGCGGGGAGTAAAAGTTTTTGTTGCCGCAGCCGGTGGAGCTGCGGCCTTGGCCGGAGTAATTGCCAGCCACACGCCTTTGCCGGTGATTGGAATTCCAATGGAAACCAAATCCCTCAAAGGTCTGGATTCGCTTCTCTCGACGGCGCAAATGCCCGCGGGAGTGCCAGTGGCGTGTGTGGCTATTGGCAGCGCCGGCGCCAAAAATGCCGCGTATCTGGCGTTGGAAATTTTAGGTGTCTCCGATAAAAAAATTCAATCCCAAATCCTTAAGCTGAGAAAGGCACAAGCTACAAAGATAAAGAAAAGCAAAATAAAAATTTAGGATAAATTGAGAACGCTAATAATCCCCATTAACCCCGAAGTCCCCGAGCCGGAGCTTATCGGCCGCTGCGCGAAAATGCTACGCGACGGCGCGTTGGTGGCTTTTCCTACGGAGACGGTTTACGGGTTAGGCGCCAGTTTAAGAAACCAGAGGGCGATGGAGCGGCTGATTAAGGTAAAGCGACGCCGGGAAGGCAAGCCTTTTTCCATTCATATTGCCGATAAAAATAAAATAGATGAATTTGCGATAAACCTTAAGCCCGCGGTGTATAAAATCATTGATAAATTCTGGCCCGGGCCTTTAACGGTAATCGTACAGGCCAAAGATGGCGGCACTGTAGGAATAAGAATGCCCAAAAATAACATCGCGCTTAAACTTCTGGATACCGCAGGGGTTCCGGTAGTTGCGCCGTCGGCAAATCTCGCTGGTAACCATCCGCCTAAAGATGTGGAAGAGGTAATGCGGGATATGAATGGTTTGATTGAGGCAGTGATTGACGGCGGCAAGGTTGAGCTGGGTGTTGAGTCTTCCATTGTGGATTTGACCGTCGAGCCGCCGCAGGTTTTAAGAAAAGGCGCGGTAAAGGAAGAAGATATTTTTTCAGAAGCCAGAAAGAAAACCGTATTGTTTGTCTGCACGGGAAACAGCTGCCGCTCCGTGATGGCCGAATTCCTGCTTAAAAAAATTATGGCCAACCGGCCGGATATCGAAGTTTTGGGCGCTGGTATCTCGGCGAATACGGGGATGTCGCCAACTGCCGAGACCCTGGAGCTACTGCAAAGAGAAGGCATTGACGCTGCCAGCCACACGGCAAGGCGCTTGTCGGAAATTGTGGCAAAAAAGGCAGACATCATTTTGGTAATGGAAAAACTGCAGGAGGATTGGATTAAAAAAAGAGTGCCTTCGGCAGTAGAGAGGCTTTTTCGCTTAAAAGAATTCGCCAAAATGGCCGAGGCTGGCGAAGACACCCAAATTTATGATCCTGTCAGCCGGCCGATGTGGTTTTACGAGGAGACCTTTAAGATTATTAAGGAGGCCGTGAAGCGAGTCGCGGAATTAATATGAAAGGGATAAAAGAGATTTTTATCGGTGCGGATCATCGCGGGTTTAAATTAAAAGCCAAGATTGCCGGGTTGCTTAAAAGAAAAGGATTTAAGGTCGTGGATGTGGGGACTCTCAGCGAAGAGCCTTGCGATTATCCGCTCATTGCTTTTAAGGTGGGAAAAGAGGCGGCAAAGTCGCCTTCGCGACGAGGGATATTGATTTGCAAGACCGGTATTGGTGATGCGATTGCGGCGAATAAGGTTAAGGGGGTGCGCGCCGCCCTGTGTTATAATCTGCAGGCGGCGCGCCTCTCGCGTCTTCACAACGACGCCAATGTATTAGTCTTAGGCTCGGATTTCGTAAACGAGGCGACGGCCAAAAAAATCATCAGCGTTTGGCTTAAGAGTGAATTCGAAGGCGGAAGACATTTAAGAAGAATAAATCAAATCAGGGAGTTTGAAAATGTTTCTCAAAAAAACTGACCCCCAAGTCTGGCAGGCGATTCAAAATGAACTGAAGCGCGAGGAAGAGAATTTAGAGCTCATTGCCTCGGAAAATTTCGTATCCAAGGCGATACTGGAAGCGCAGGGTTCGGTCCTGACCAACAAATACGCCGAGGGCTACCCGCACGCGCGCTGGTACGGAGGATGCGAATTTGTGGACGAGATAGAGCTCTTGGCCATTGAGCGCGCCAAAAAACTTTTTAATTGCGAGCATGTTAATGTCCAGCCGCATTCCGGTTCGCAGGCCAATATGGCCGTGTATTTTGCCGTGTTAAAACCGGGCGATAAGATTATGGCTTTGGATTTATCCTGTGGCGGGCATTTAACCCACGGGCATCCCCATAATTTTTCCGGCACGCTTTATCAAGTAGCCACTTATCGCGTGAATAAAGCCGATGGGATGTTAGATTATGCTGAAATCGAACGCTTGGCAATAGAATTTAAACCGCAAATGATTGTCTGTGGTGCCTCGGCCTACCCGCGCACTATTGATTTTGCCGCCTTTCGCAATATCTGCGATAAGGTTGGCGCCTATCTAATGGTGGATATGGCGCATATTGCCGGACTGGTCGCTGTCGGCGTGCATCCCTCGCCGGTGCCGCACGCGGAATTTGTCACCACTACCACGCACAAGACTCTACGCGGGCCGCGCGCGGGGATGATCATCTGCCGCAAGGAATTTGCCAAGAAAGTTGACAGCCAGATTTTTCCCGGAATTCAGGGCGGGCCGTTGATGCATGTGATTGCGGCCAAGGCCGTATGTTTTAAAGAGGCCTTAAGGCCGCAGTTTAAAATTTATCAGCAGCAAGTGGTAAAGAACGCCAAGGCCTTGGCCGCCGAGCTTGGCCGCTTAGGCTTTGGAATAGTTACCGGCGGCACTGATACGCATCTCTTGTTGGTGGATTTGACGCCCAAGGGTCTGACCGGCCGCGAAGCAGAAGTGGCCTTGGACCAGGCAGGCATAACCGTAAATAAAAATTTAATTCCCTTTGATACCAAACCGGCTTCCATTGCCAGCGGCATAAGACTGGGCACTGCGGCAGTTACTACCCGGGGATTAAAAGAAAAGCAGATCCGCGAGATTGCGGTTTTAATCAATACTGCCATTGTCCACCGCGATGAGCCGGCGGTCTTAAATAAGATCAAGGCGAGTGTGAGAAAGATTACCAAGCAATTCCCGTTGTATGCAAAGAAAGCTTGAAAAGGATACTATGGTATTAAGACACCCCTTCGACTTCGCTCAGGGCAAGCAGGACACCCGTGAAGACCAGCGGCCAAGTTGGGATGAATATTTTCTGGACATAGCCGAATTGGTAAGTAAAAGATCAACCTGCTTACGCAGAAAGGTAGGCGCAGTCCTGGTTAAAGATAGAAGGATACTGGCTACCGGATATAACGGTACCCCAACTAAGATTACCCATTGTTCGGTAACGGGGTGTCTGCGCGAAAAATTAAAGGTGCCTTCCGGCGAACGCCATGAGCTCTGTCGGGGTCTGCATGCCGAGCAGAATGTTTTATTGCAGGGAGCTTTATATGGGGTGAGTCTAAAAGACAGTACCCTTTACTGCACCAATCAGCCCTGCATAATCTGTGCCAAGATGTTAATCAATGCTGGAGTAAGAGAGATAGTGTTTAAGGGCGAATATCCTGACCGGATGTCTCGCGAGTTTTTAAAAGAGGCGGGGATCCGTTTGCGGAAAGTAAAGTAGTTGACGAAGGACGTCGAATTCCAGGGACACGAGACTTAATTCAATCTCGCAATACGCTATACCTGCCTGCGGCAGGCAGACGCTCTACGCAATACGAAACTTGTGACTTGGTGTCAGGTGTCTTGGTGTCTAACTCATCCGCGGTAATCCGCGCTGAGGATTTTAATTTAAAATGGGAAGCCTGATAAGAAATAACTATGCCTTCATTGACAGTCAGAATCTGAACTTAGCCATCCGCGAGTTGGGATGGGCACTTGATTTTAAAAGATTCAGGCGGTACTTGGCTGATAAGTATGGTGTAACCAAGGCTTTTATCTTTATCGGCTATTTACCTACTAACCAAAGTTTATATACCTCTTTGCAGGAGTATGGCTATATACTGATTTTTAAGCCGACTTTATCTTTGCCTGACGGAAGAGTGAAAGGCAATATTGACGCTGAGTTGGTGCTCCACGCAATGATAGAGTATCCTAACTATGATAAGGCGGTTATCGTTACCGGAGACGGAGATTTTCACTGCTTAATCGAATACCTCAAGAAACAAGATAAACTGGAGAGACTTGTCGTTCCCAACTGCTATAAGTTTTCTTCGCTTTTAAGGAAGTTTGCTCTGGATATGGTCTTTATGAATAACTGGGAGGGGAAGTTGGGGTATAAATGAAAAGAGAGGCATTGCCGCGGGACGAGCCCTTTGGCTAACCTCTCATCGTGATTCAATTAAAATATACCATCTACCAGCGCTTATTGTCAAGGTAAAATATCTGCAGTCATCCCTGCCCTGCTTCGCCGCAGGCGGGTGGCAGGCAGACGCTCTACGCAATACGAAACTTGTGACTTGGTGTCAGGTGTCTTGGTGACCGACTAAAATGAGATGCGCATTCTGTAATTACAAGGAAACCAAAGTAATTGATTCGCGCTTAAGCAACGAAGGCCGGTCTATCCGCCGCCGCCGGGAATGCCTGAAGTGCAAGCGAAGATTCACCACCTATGAATATGTCGAAGAGATTCCTTTAATGGTCATTAAAAAGGACGGCAGGAGAGAGCCCTTTGACCGCAAGAAAATCGTCACCGGCGTGTTAAAGGCCTGCGAAAAGCGTCCGATTGCTATGGAGAAATTGGAAGAATTGGTTACCGGCATTGAGCGTGTCCTTCAGAAAAGATTCGACAAAGAAGTTTCCAGCCGTAATATCGGCGAATTGGTGATGGAAAAGCTCGCGGGTTTGGATGAGGTGGCCTATGTCCGCTTTGCCTCGGTCTATCGGCAGTTCAAGGATGTGAATCAGTTTATGCGGGAGTTGAAGGATATTTTGGACAAGGAGAAATAATTTCTTGTTGTGAGTCTTGAGGGTGAGTTTTGGGTTGTGAGTCGGGTTGTGAGTAATGAGGGTGGGGCGTTAATAACCTCACAACCCATTCCCACAACAAATAAATTGGAGTAGCTATGATCGAAATGGAGCTCAACAAGATAATCATTGACGAGAAAAGGCACGATCAGGTGATCGTGTTGAAAGAAAAAAAAGGCGAACGCCGCCTGCCCATAATTATCGGCGTGTTAGAGGCCTCAAGCATAAAGATGAAATTAGGCGGGATAGAGCCGCCGCGCCCTATGACCCATGACCTTTTGAAAAACACTATCGAAGGCTTGGGGGCGCAGCTTTTGCGCGTGGTCATTGATAAGCTGGTGGACAACACCTTTCATGCCAAGTTGATACTAAGTTTTGACGGCACAGAGAAAATCATTGATGCCCGGCCTTCAGACAGCATTGCCTTGGCCGTGCGCACTAAAGCGCCGATATTTGTCGAAGAAGAAGTTATCGAGCAATCCCAAGCCTC
>JBMONJ010000108.1:6382-9226 GCA_049324655.1 Candidatus Omnitrophota bacterium
AAAGCAGAGCCTCACCTCAAAGTCCTGCTGCCCTTACTTAAAGCCAACCGCGCCAAGGCCTATTTAGTCGGCGGATTCCTGCGCAATCTCCTTTTAAATAAAAAGGATAGCAATCTGGATTTGGATTTCGCCGTTTCCCGCGACGCGCTAAAGCTGGCCAAGGATTTTTCCCGTAAGATAAAAGGATTTTATGTTTTGTTAGATAAAGAAGAGCGCTGCGCCCGGGTTATTCATAATCTTAAGGGCAAGACTCATACCTTGGACTTTGCCCAGTTTCGGGGGCCGACGATAAAAGACGATTTGGCCAAGCGGGATTTTACTATTAATGCCTTAGGGATGGAGGTGGAGAGGATTTTTAAGGCCGCGGCGCTGGAAGAGATATTGCTAGATGAGTGTAATGGTTTAAAGGACTTGCGCCGCGGCCTAATCCGTCTGGTCAGTAAACAAAGCTTTAAAGATGACCCTTTGCGTATTGTTCGCGCCTTCAGTCTTGCCGCCACCCTTGGTTTCGCCATTGATAAAACGGCCCTGCAGCAGGTCAAGAAGGACCGCCTGCGGCTTGCCGATGTCGCCGGAGAAAGGCTGCGCGACGAATTATTCAAAATTCTCAATGTGGAGGACAGCGCGAAATATTTAAGGATGATGGACGAGTTAGAGGTCTTGGAAGAAATAATCCCCCAAATCAGCCTGATGCGCAATGTCGCGCAAGGCCCCTATCATCACCTCGATGTATTGCAGCATTCTTTGGAGGCGGTTTCGCAATTAGAGCAGATTTTTAAAGAGACCCAAGACAATCCCGACATAGTAAATTATTTAAAACAGGACTTGGTAGTAAACCGCAGCCGCAAGGCACTGATGAAATTGGGCGCGTTATTACATGACATCGGCAAGCCGCAGAGTAAAAAGCTCAAAGAAGACCGCACCTTATTTCACGGCCACGAGCGGGTGGGTAAAGATATTTCCGACGGTATCGCTGAAATGCTTAAACTTTCCAATCAGGAAAAGGATGCCTTGGAGAAAATGATTCTCTGGCATTTGCGTCCCGGTTATCTGGCGGATAATGAGCTTCCCACGCCGCGCGCGGTCTTCAGATATTTTCGCGACACCGGAGAGGAAGGGATAAGTACGCTTTTGATTTCCTTGGCTGACCAGCGCGCCACGCGCGGCCCTTTGACCAGCGAAAAAGACCGGCTTCAGCATGAGCGGGTAAATATGGAATTAATCGCGGATTATTTTAAGAAGCAGAAAGAAAAGAAATTGCCGCCGTTAATTACCGGCAACGACTTAATAAAAAAATTAAAGCTCAACCCCTCGCCCCTTTTTGGAAAGATTTTACGCGAAGTAGAAGAATCGCGCGCCGAGGGTGCGGTAAAGACCAAGGGTGAAGCGTTGAGCTTGGCGTCAAATATCGCTAAAGGACAAAACGCTTAAGGAAGCCTTATGGAATACCGGAAAATCTTGATATTGCTGTTTTTGCTGCTGGCTCTGTTTTGGATATTTCTCTCTTTGGCTCCCCAGATAGCGGATTATTTTGACGCTTCCACGCCCAAGAGGGTCCGGCCGGCCGTAAGGGGGGGTAACCCAGCCAGCCGGCCTTTCAACGACGGCGATATTGTAGTAACCAAATAGGCCAAGGCATCGTGATAAGGAGGTTTGAAAATGGATTGGGGAATGCAGAATCGCTTGGCGAGAATTATTAATCCCAAGAGCGGGAAATGCGTGATGCTCGCAGTTGATCACGGATATTTTCAAGGGCCGACTACGGGCTTGGAGAATCTATGCAAGACGGTAAATCCGCTATTGCCGTATGCCGATGCCTTAATGATTACCCGCGGTGCTTTAAGAAATTGGATATCTGCGGAAATGGATAAACCGGTCATTTTGCGGGTTTCCGGCGGGCAAAGCATCTTAAAGGAATTATCCAATGAGATAATTACAACTTCTATTGAGGACGCGATTCGCATTAATGCCTCGGCTATTACCTGCTCGGTGTATGTAGGCGGGGAATTTGAAAAACAGACCATTGATAATCTCGCTAGGATTGTCGACGAAGGCGAGGCTTATGGTATTCCGGTTCTGGCCGTGACCGCAGTAGGCAAGGAGATGGCGCGCGATGCGCGGTATTTGGGTCTGGCCTGCCGGATTTGCGTAGAAATTGGCGCGCATATGGTAAAGACTTATTACTGCAATGATTTTCATAAAGTGGTGGAAGCCTGCGGAAAAATACCGGTAGTTATCGCCGGAGGAAAAAAGATTGAGGAGAAGGCGGCCTTGCAAATGGCGTTTAATGCTGTCAAAAATGGGGCGGCTGGCGTGGATATGGGAAGGAATATTTTTCAGTCGGATAATCCGGTGGGAATGATTAAGGCAGTGCGCAAGATTGTGCATGAAGGGGCTTCGGTTAATGAAGGTCTGCGTCTATTACGACAATAAAGATATCCGCATTGAAGAGCGGCCAAAGCCGCAAATCAAGGCAGGTGAGATTTTAGTCAAGATACGCGCGTCAGGGATTTGCGGCACGGATGTGATGGAATGGTACCGGATAAAAAAGGCGCCGCGGGTTTTGGGACACGAGATAAGCGGGGAGATTGAGGAGTCCAAGGCGGAAAAATTTAAAGTCGGTCAGCGGGTTTTTGTCAGCCATCATGTGCCGTGCAACAAATGTAAGTTCTGCCGGGAAGGCAATCACACTGCCTGCGAGACTTTGCATAAGGGTAATTATGACCCCGGCGGGTTTAGCGAATTTATCCGCGTGCCGAAAATGAATGTGGAGTCAGGGACTTATGTTTTGCCGGCGGGAGTTTCTTATGCGGAAGGGACGATGATTGAGCCGCTGGCCTGCGC
>JBMONJ010000109.1:0-8880 GCA_049324655.1 Candidatus Omnitrophota bacterium
TGATTGGCAAGGCTGAGCCTTTGAGCATTATGGTGGATACCTTTGGCACCGGCGAAATCTCCGAGGAGAGAATTGTAGAATTGGTGCGCGGAAATTTTGCTCTCACGCCCCGCGGGATCATCAAACACCTCGATCTCTCGCGGCCGATTTACCGGCAGACCGCCTGCCACGGCCATTTTGGCCGCGAAGAAAAAGATTTCACTTGGGAGAAATTGGATAAAGTTTCGGATTTAAAAAGGCAGGCGAAAATATGAAATATGAAGTTAAGGATTTAAAATTGTCCCGCAAGGGCAGGCTGCGTGTTGAGTGGGCTCTCCGGGATATGCCGGTGCTGCGGTTGATCGGGGAGCGTTTCTCAAAAGAAAAACCATTAAAGGGAATCCGCCTTAGTTGTTGTCTGCATGTCACGACGGAAACCGGCAATTTGATGCGGGTGTTAAAGGCGGGCGGCGCGCAAATCGCATTATGCGCTTCCAATCCCTTGTCCACGCAGGACGATGTTGCCGCTTCGCTGGTTAAGGATTTTGGCATTCCCACTTTTGCTGTCAAGGGCGAGGATACCCAGACTTATTATAAACATATTGACGCGGCGCTGGATATCCAGCCACACCTTACGATGGATGACGGCGCGGATTTGGTTTCTACTTTGCATAAGCCCGGCGCAAAAAGCGCAAGGCAGGGCAAAAATATTTTTGGCGGCAGCGAAGAAACCACCACCGGCGTTATCCGTTTGCGGGCAATGGAGAAAAAAGGCAAACTCAAATATCCGATTATTGCCGTCAACGACGCCTATACCAAACATCTTTTTGATAATCGTTTTGGCACGGGTCAGTCCACACTCGACGGGATAATTCGTTCCACCAATAAGCTTATTGCCGGCAGCCATTTTGTAGTGAGCGGCTATGGCTGGTGCGGCAAGGGGGTGTCGTTGCGCGCGCGGGGATTGGGGGCTAAGGTTATTATTTGCGAGGTAGACCCTTTGCGCGCGCTGGAGGCGGCTATTGACGGGTTTGCGGTAATGCCCATTGCCCAAGCTGCGAAAATCGGTGATATCTTTGTGACCGTCACCGGCGACATCAATGTGATTCGCCGCGAGCATTTCTTAAAAATGAAGGATGGCGCGATTGTCTGTAATTCGGGACATTTTAATGTGGAGATTGATATTCCCGGCTTGCATAAATTAAGTAAAAAAAGACATTTCATCCGCGACTTTGTCGAAGAGTTTATTTTAAAGAATAATAAAAAGATTTATCTTTTAGGCGAAGGCCGGCTGATAAACTTAGCCGCTGCCGAAGGCCATCCGGCCTCGGTAATGGATATGAGTTTTGCCAATCAGTCCTTGTGCGCCGAATATCTGGTAAAGCGCCATCACAAATTGCAGCGCAAGGTTTACCGGGTGCCCGAGGAGATTGACCGCAACATCGCGCGGATGAAATTAAAGACGCTGGGAATAAATATTGATACGCTCACTGCGGAGCAGAAAAAATATCTGGCCAGTTGGGAGATGGGGACGTGAAAAGCAGGGAGTAGGCAGTAGGCAGTAGGGAGTAGGATGCGGGGGGGCTAAAATGAAAAAGATATTTTCTGTAATCGTCGCCTTTGGCTTATTTTTTGTAGTTGCCACTTCGGGTTTTGCCGACGAGACAACGGCCAAGTCGCAGATTACCGCGGTTACGGTTTATCCGGATTCGGCGCTTTTGACGCGGGTAGCAGACTTACAGCTTGTCGCGGGAACTCATAAGATAATCTTCTCCGACATCATCCCCAATCTCGACGAGAATTCCCTGCGGGTGGCGGTTTCCGACGCCAGCGCGGTAAAGCTCTTTGGCGCTGAGGTAAAAAAGGAACAGTTAGAAGAGGTGCCGGCAGAAAGGGTAAAGGAGATAAAGGCACAGATTCAGGCAGTGCGTCAAGAAATGAAACAGCTGGAGAATATCAAGGCGGTATTGGCAGAAGATAAGAAGTTTCTTAACTCGATAAAACTTTTCTCCGAAGGCCAGATTCCCAAAGATTTGGTCACCCGTATGCCCGCTGCCTCTGATCTTGAGGCCACCTTAAAATTCCTCGACGCAAAATTAAGGGATAATTTCGCGCAAGATATGGATGCGGAAATAAAATTGCTGGATCTCTCCAAAAGGCTGGATGCCCTGAACCGGGAACTGGCGGAGGTCTCTGGCGGCGGCGCAAAGCTTAAGCGCTCGATTGTCGTCGAGTTAGAGGTCTTAAAACCCGCGAAGTTTAATTTAAGTATTTCTTATCTGGTGCGGGGCGCCTCTTGGCATCCCATTTACGATGCCCGGGCAAATTTTGCCAAGGCAGAAGTAGAATTGGCGGCTTATGGAATTATCAAGCAGAATACCGGAGAGGATTGGAAAGATGTTGAGTTGACTTTGTCCACTGCCAAACCGGCCATTGGCGGCAGGATGCCGTATGTCAGCCCGTGGTTCTTGCGGCCGCTTGAACCGGTGATGAGGAAAGCCAAGGCGCTCCGCGAGGCCCGGGACGATGTGCAATACGATGCATTTTATAAAGAAGCGAAGTTTCAGACAGCGTCTCCGGCTGCCGGGGTTGATGAGTCAGTGGTAGTGGAAGAAAAGGGCATCGCCGTTACTTATAAACTTCCCCGTCGCGCCGCCATTAAATCCGACGGCACCGAAAATAAATTACCCATTCTTTCGCAGGTTCTAAAAGCGGACTTTGAATATTCCGCTTTCCCGCGCGCGGTTGCCAATGCCTATTTGGGCAGCCGGGTTAAAAATGCCGAGGGCCTGCAGCTTTTGGCCGGCCGGGTCAATGTGTTTTTAGAAGGCGATTTTGTCGGCGCCTCCAGCATTGATAATTTAGGGCCGGGGGAGGAATTCGATTTGTATCTGGGCATTGACGAGAATGTCAAGGTCAAGCGCGAACTGGTGGAGCAAAAGGTTGATGATGTGTTGATCGCGGGAATTGCTTCTCCCACCAAACGGACAACCTATAAATATAAGGTAACCGTTGAAAACTACAAGAGCCGCAAGATAAAGGTGTTGTTCTTTGAGGCGATGCCGGTCTCCGAAAACGAGCGCATTAAGGTTAAGATAAACGAAGTGAGTCTGGAGCCCAAGGAAAAAGACTGGAAGGACCGTAGGGGCGTGTGGCGCTGGGAGCTGGAATTGGCTCCCCAGGCCAAGCAGGAGATTACTTATGCTTTTACCGTCGAGCATCCCCGTGAGATGACGGTTGAAGGACTATAAGCACAGATGAGCGCAGATGAGAAGCGGCAAGATTAGCACAGATGAGTCTAAAGACAATCTGCGCTAATCTTGTATCTTTTAATCTGCGATCATCTGCGAATAACGAGATGTCAATTAAAAAGATTGGAGTATTGACCTCCGGCGGCGACGCCTCAGGAATGAACGCGGCAATTCGTGCCGTAGTGCGTTCGGCCATTTTCAACAAACTGGAAGTGGCAGGAATCCAACGCGGCTACGAAGGCCTGATTAATGAGGAGATAATCCCGCTTAACCACCGCTCGGTTTCCAATATCATTAACCGCGGCGGGACTATTTTAAAGACCGCCCGCTCCGAGAGTTTTCTTACTGAAGAAGGCCAGCGCCGTGCTGTGGAGGTCATAAAGAAAAATACTATTGACGGTTTGATAATCATTGGCGGCGACGGAAGTTATCGTGGGGCAAAGGTTCTGTGTGAAAAATGGGGTATCCCTTGTATTGGTGTTCCCGGCACCATTGACAATGATTTAAACGGCACGGACTGGACTATTGGCGCGGCCACTGCCGTCAATGTAGCCTTGGACGCCATTGACAAAATCCGCGACACGGCCACCAGTATGGAACGAATTTTTGTCGTTGAGGTGATGGGCAGGAATTCGGGATTTATCGCCATTCATGTGGCCCTGTGTGCCGGTGCCGAAGAGGTCTTGGTGCCGGAAAAGAAATTCGATATCTCCAACATTTGTCATGAAATCGTCGAGGGAAACTTACGCGGCAAGGTGAGTTGGATAATCATCACCGCCGAAGGGGCAATGTCTGCCCATACGCTGGCGCAAAGGATTACCGAGATCACCAGTTTAGAAACCCGCGAGGTTGTCTTGGGGCATGTGCAGCGGGGAGGAAGTCCGGTGGCGCTGGACCGGTATCTTGCCACCAGCCTGGGGGTTGCGGCAGTGGGATTATTACTTAAAGGCGAGTCTAATAAGGCGGTGGGAATAGTCGCCAATAAATTGAATGTAATAAGCTTGGCTGAGGCAATAAAGCCAAAGGCCGTCGAGGTGGAAGCCACTTATCGGCTGATTAAAATCATAACTTGAGAGTATCTTGACGCTAATTACCGCTAATTTATTTAACACTACTCTCCGCTAATAGATTCGCGGTAATTCGCGTTCTAAATTAGTGGTTATTAGTGGTTAAAGGTTTCTTAATAGTTTTAACTTAATTAACAGAGGGAGGAGCAGCAATGTTACTGCGGCAGTCCGTGGATAAGCTGGTGAACGACTTGGTCCTAAATCCCGATGTTGACGCCAAACACAAGCTTTTGGCTAAGATTTTAAAACTGGCCGAAGAGAAAAGGATTTTTCTGGCCTCTATCCATGATCTCTACGCGGCAAGGGGCAGAAAAGAAATTAGCGGCTTTACCGTGCCGGCGATAAACTTAAGGGGACTAACCTATCATTTGGCGCGGGCGATTTTCCGCACGGCCCTGCGCAATAATGTCGGTTCCTTTATATTCGAAATCGCCAAGTCCGAGATGGGTTATACTGACCAGCGTCCCGCAGAATATACCGGTGTGTGCCTATCTGCGGCCATAAAAGAAGGTTACAGCGGCCCGGTATTTATACAGGGCGATCATTTTCAAATCAATGCCAAGAAATTTGCCGCCGATCCCCAGAAAGAGATGAACGCGATAAAAGAGTTGATTGAAGAATCCGTAGCCAGCGGCTTTTACAATATTGACATTGATTCCTCGACGGTGGTGGATTTGGAGAAGACGGATATCAAAGAGCAGCAGCGCGCCAATTTCGAGGCCTGCGCTCAGCTTACTAAATTCATCCGCTTTATCCAACCGAAAAATATCAATATTTCCATCGGCGGCGAGATCGGCGAGGTAGGCGGTAAGAACAGCACGCTGGAAGATTTGCGTTCCTTTATGGACGGCTACAAGGAGTCGCTTGCCGAAGGCATGGAAGGGATAAGTAAGATTAGTATTCAGACCGGAACTTCCCACGGAGGAGTAGTTTTGCCGGACGGGACTATTGCCAAGGTAAAATTAGATTTTGATACTTTGAAAACTTTATCCGCAGCGGCGCGCGATGAATATAAATTGGCTGGCGCGGTGCAGCATGGCGCCTCGACTCTGCCTTCTGAGGCCTTTCATCATTTCCCGGAGACCGAGACCACTGAGGTGCATTTGGCCACGGAATTCCAGAATATGATTTATGAAAGCAAGTTTCTGCCCACGGAATTAAAGCAGGAAATTTATAATTGGCTCAAGAAAAACTGCGCTGAAGAGAGGGAAGAGAATTCTACCGACGAGCAATTCATTTACAAGACCCGCAAAAAGGCCTTGGGGCCTTTTAAGGCCAAGCTGATGGGTTTGCCGGAAGAAACCCGCGAGGCCATCGGTCATGAGGTGGAGGCGAAATTTGAATTCTTATTCAAGCAATTAAAGGTTATAAATACCAGAGATATAGTTAAGAAATATATCAAACCCCAGAGGGTAACCTTGGGTTTGAATACTGCCAAGAAAACCGTGATGAGTGCGGAAGGCGCGGACTAATAAATTGAAAAATCAAAAATCAAACTGCAAAATGACATACCAAAATGAAAAATTTTTTAATTTTGAATTGTCATTTTGATTTTTGGATTTTGATTTTTGGATTGAACTGGAATTTAAAGAAAGGATTCCAATGAGGTCGGATATCATAAAAAAAGGCATTGAAAGAATTCCCAACCGCGCGTTGTTGTATGCCACGGGCCTGACCCGTCCGGATATGGACAAACCATTTATTGGCATTGCCTCCAGTTTCAGCGACTTGGTTCCCGGGCACACCCTGATGCGCAACTTGGAGCGTTCCATTGAAAACGGAATTTATTCTGCCGGAGGCGTGCCGTTTATCTTCGGCATCCCCGGAATTTGCGACGGAGTAGCTATGGGTCATTCCGGGATGAAATATTCCCTGGCCTCGCGCGAGCTTATTGCCGACTGTGTAGAGTCGGTGGCTGGCGCGCATGCCTTGGATGGTTTGGTGCTATTAACCAATTGCGATAAGATTACTCCGGGGATGTTAATGGCCGCGGCCCGATTAAATATCCCTTCGATAGTGGTGACTGCCGGGCCAATGATGACCGGGCATTTAAAGGGAAAGAGATTGTCTCTGGTGCGCGACACTTTTGAGGCGGTGGGTCGCGCACAAAAGGGTGCTATTTCCAAGGAAGAGATCGAGTCTTTGGAAATGTGCGCCTGTCCGGGCTCTGGCTCTTGTCAGGGTTTATACACCGCTAATACTATGGCTTGCTTGACTGAAGTTTTAGGGATGTCTTTGACTGGCTGCGCCACGGCCTTGGTGGTCTCGGCCAAGAAAGAAAGAATTGCCTTTGAGAGCGGCAAGCGAATCGTGGAGTTAGTTAAGAAAGATATTAAGCCGCTTTCTATTTTGACGCGCAAGTCATTTGAAAATGCGATTATCGCGGATATGGCATTGGGCGGCTCGACCAATACGGTTTTGCATTTGCCGGCGATTGCGCATGAGGCGGGCGTGGATTTGCCCCTTGTGCTTTTTGATAAATTCAGCAAATCCACGCCCAACATCGTTTCTCTGGAACCGGCAGGAGACTATTATATGGAAGACTTGGAGTATGCCGGTGCCATACCTGCGGTTTTAAAGCGGCTGATGGGTCGTTTGCACAATGTCCCGACGGTGAATGGCCGGAGCCTGCGCCAGATTGCCGAAGCGGCCACGATTTCGAACGAGGAGGTAATTCGTCCTTTAAACAAGCCCTATCGCAAAGAAGGCGGGATAGCCATACTCTTCGGCAATCTGGCGCCTTCTGGCGCAGTAGTGAAACAAGCTGCGGTCTCGGAAAAGATGCAAAAATTCTTAGGCTTTGCCAAGACCTTTGACTCGGAAGAAGAGGCAATGTCGGATATCCTTAAAGGAAAAATAAAAAAGGGCTCGGTTATCGTCATCCGCTACGAAGGCCCCAAAGGCGGTCCGGGAATGCGCGAGATGCTTTCCCCCACCAGCGCGATTGTGGGAATGGGCCTCTCTGACAGCGTGGCCCTGATTACCGACGGAAGATTTTCCGGCGGCACCCGCGGCCCCTGTATCGGCCATATTTCTCCAGAGGCGGCAGTGGGAGGCCCGATTGCCCTGATTAAAGATGGTGACAAGATTTCCATTGATATGTCCAATCGCCGGCTGGAACTTTTGGTGGGCAAAAATGAATTGGAAAAAAGAAAAAAAGAATGGAAGACTCCCAAACCCAAAGTTACCCGCGGCTGGCTGGTCAGATATGCGAAATTGGTTACCAGCGCTGAAAAGGGAGCGGTTCTACAATGAAACTCAGCGGAGCGCAAATTTTATTAGAGAGCCTGAAACGTGAAGGCGTGGAAGTAATTTTCGGATATCCCGGCGGGCAAATACTACCGGTATTCGACAAGCTCTATGACTTTCCGGTGCGTTTCATCCTGACTCGTCACGAGCAAGGAGCGGCGCACGCTGCCGAAGGTTATGCGCGCGCCTCCGGTAAGGTCGGGGTTTGTTTTGCCACCTCCGGCCCCGGCGCCACCAATCTCACGACGGGAATTGCCAATGCCTATATGGATTCTATTCCCATTGTGGCGATTACCGGTCAAGTGAAGACGCATTTAATTGGTAATGACGCGTTTCAGGAAGCAGATGTAACTGGCGTGACCCGGCCCATAACCAAGCATAATTTTCTGGTCAAGGATGTTAATGATTTGGCGCGGATAATCCGCGAGGCCTTTCACATTGCTGCAACCGGGAGGCCCGGGCCGGTGTTGATAGATTTGCCGTCGGATGTGCAGCTTAAAGAGACAGAATTTATGTGGCCCGAGGCAGTGGATTTGCGTGGGTATAAGCCGACCTATTTTGGCCACCCCGGACAAATAAAAAAAGCAGCCAAGGCTATTGCGGAAAGCCGCCAACCGATAATTTATGTGGGCGGCGGGGCGATTACTTCCGGCGCCTCTGATGAGATAAAGCAACTGGCAGAGAAACTTGAGGCGCCGGTAACTTTAACTATGATGGGCTTAGGCGCTTTTCCGATGACCCACGAACTTTCTCTGGGGATGTTGGGTATGCACGGCACTGCCTATGCCAATCACGCTATGACCAATGCTGATTTAATAATCGCCATTGGCGCGCGTTTTGACGACCGGGTTACCGGCAGAATTGACGCCTTTGCTCCCAATGCCGAGGTCATTCATATTGATATTGATCCCACCTCCATCAGTAAAAATGTGGAAGTGGACATTCCCATTGTCGGCGATGCGAAAAATATCTTGGGCCAGCTTTTGGAGATCGTGAAAAAACCCAATACTGCCGAGTGGCTAAAGATGGTAAGTCATTGGAAAAAAACTTATCCTTTAAAATATAAAGACGACGGCAAGATAAAGCCGCAGTTCGTCATCGAGGAGATTTATAAAGCCACTAAAGGCGAAGCCGTCATTGCCACGGAAGTCGGCCAAAACCAGATGTGGGCTTGTCAGTGGTATCAATATACCCGGCCGCGCACCTTTATTTCTTCTGGCGGCTTGGGAACTATGGGGTTTGGTTTTCCCGCGGCAATTGGCGCGAAAGTGGCTTGTCCCGAAAAACAAGTTTTTGACATTGCCGGCGACGGCTCGATACAAATGAATATTCAA